>JALGTV010000227.1 GCA_029821215.1 Candidatus Zipacnadia bacterium
CCACCACTCCGGATATGTTTCGGATTCGTATATCCACACTGGCTGGAGCACTCAAAGCATAGGATATAGTCCAGTTCCCTCCCGGCGCCGCCTCGGCATGTATCTGTGATATTACCGAGCCTTGACTATCGTTAGGCTGTATAGTGATCTCAAATACTCGATAGCCGCTCACCCCACTATTGTAGTGGTAGGAGCTGGTTGTACGCATATACCGGCACTGCCCGCTGGCAGTGTCCTTCAATACCGCCGTCAAGGAGCTGGGTAAAGCGGACAGATCAGGCCACGATAATGTCACATCCCGCTGCTGAGCATCAGTGGTCACCATTAGTTGCCAAGTATTCTCGGCTTGGCTGGCTGGCCGCATGTCTACCAGGCAAGGCGGCTGCTGCTGAGAAGGGTTGACAAACTGGGCGTGCAGCCGCGGACCCTCGGTCAGCGCCGCGGGAGGGCTGGGTATATCGAGCCGGCGGCGGCCTGCGGCGATGCCCCGAAAGTACACTTTTTCGGTCGCAAACCAGCGGCACTGGCTACCACTTGCACCTGCCAGCTATTCTCATCATCCGCCTCAGAGAGCCCCGCCAGTTCCGCAGCCGCGTTATGTTGGGTAGGCACCAGGGCCATAGGCGGCGGAAAAGTTAAAGTGATGTCGTCCTTGACCAACAACCAGTAGCCCACGTATGGATCCAACCGCATTTGGGTCAGGCCGCTCTGCCATTCGTACTCCCCGCTCTGCGGGTTGAAGTTGAACAGAGCAGGCTGGAGCAGATCGCGGGCGATAGCCTCGCTCATGCTCCACTCATGCCCATAAGGTCCCACCACTTTGAGCTGGTCAAATCGCACCGTGGTGGTAAAGGGACAGCCAATCTGGTTCCAGCCGCGATCTAAATTCACCGAGACCTGCTCGGTCAGCGGAATCGGGGAGGCATCGGCAGGTAGCTCTATCACGGTTGCTGCCTGGTTCAACAGCCAGTAACCCAGGCCCGGCGCCACTCTGATCACAAATGGGTCAGGGAACCAACGATACTTGGCGTCATCGGTCTCCCAGCGAATCAGCGCCGAGGAGCCGCCCGGTATGAGGCTGCCCAGACTGGCAAAGACGTGCTCGGCATCATCATTGGTGAACTGGTAGGGAATAGAGATCATCTCTAAACCAGTAGGCGAGGTTTCGGGAGGCAGTACGGGCAGGGCAGGTATGAAGATATTCCGACTTACCCGCTTGCCCTGCGGTCCGGTAAATTCCACCTCCACCAGGCCGGGACGCGCACCGGAAGCTCGTAGAGTCCAAGTAGCACCAGCCAATTCGTTGCGGCCAACCAGGCCAAGTGACTGGGTCCGGGATTGGGATGACGGCCACAGTTCCAAGCCTTCGGGCAGGTCAATAGTGGCAGTTGCGTTTAACAAGCTGGAAGGACTGAAATTATCAACATACACCGCTACCGGGAAGGGCGAGCGGCCCTGATCGTCAGCCAAGTAATAGTTCTCGGTCACGTCGGGGGTAGCCGGATCATCCCCGGTTTGCTGCACCAGCTTGTAGGGGCCATACCCACCCATACCAATAGGAGGCTCATAATCGGCCGAGGCGGCTCCCACACCAAAGCAAGTTACATAGCGGCGGGACTGCCCCGGAGCGAGAGACTCTTCATCCCATTTGACCGCGTAAGCCCAATCCTCACCAGTGATGGCGGCCGAGGTATTGGCGGTGTAGTCAAACCAACTGCTGATGATGTGACTATAGGTGCCAAACTCTATGGCATCGGGCAGGCCAGCCGTTTCGGTAGCAAGGCTGGGATCATGCACCTCGGCTGTGTCTACCAGGCCACGGATAGCAACCAGGGGATTAGTGAGACTGTCATAGGTCACCCACCTCTCCGGCATCCCCGTGCTGGGAGCCAGCGGGTCAGGAAATACCCATTCGGTTTCCCGCATACTGCCATCAGGAAAGAATACGGGTTGCCCGTCATAGACATCAGCCCCACCGAAGCCACCGTCAAAGACTATTCGAGTCCCAACCAGATGGGCGGTATCAGAGGTATTAGTAATGATCAATTCCACCATTAGTATGTCGTAGATCATGGTGAAATGATGGTAGACCTCCAGGAATTGGGTCGCCGCACTGGCGGTATCAGCATCCAGGGGAATACGGGCAATGCCCTGGACGTCACGGCTGCCGGCCACCAGAGGGCTGGGCCAGTAGTTCTCTACTTCCCAGGCGCTGGCGGCAGTAGGGGCCGCCTCCATCAGTTCATGTATGTCAACCAACTTGCCTTCAACTCCAGGTTCGGGTTCTGGTTCAGGCCCCGGTTCAGGCCCCGGCGGCTCTGGCCCTGGCGGCTCTGGCCCTGGCGGCTCTTGTGTTGGCCTTACCTGTGCAGAAGTGACTGTGGTATTATCAATGGAGAACTGAATCCGGGAGGTGTAAGCGATGAAATCATTAGTGCTGATGTACTCTTGACTGCAAATAGCCCGATCCTCGTCTCCAGAGCGGGTGGGATTCCCCCCCGTGGGGACGCTGGGTCCGGTGAGAAACTGAAAGCGTCCAGCAGGACGTACCCAGTAGTCTTCGCCGACCTGCACCACCTCTGGCGATGCGACCCGCAGGTGCGTAAGCCCTCCTGGGTGGACAACATCCTCCACGTACTGGGCCTGGCTCCAGCCCGCTATCGCAGCTACCAGCAGAAGGGCAGCCACTGTGGCCACTATCAACGTGCTCTGTTGTTTAGTCCTATGATGTCTGGTACTGATCACTGGCTTGTCAGCTCCTCTCACCAACAGGCGAAGGTCCCTGCCGCTAAGATCATTCGCAGTTCGGCAACCTTTGCTCCCCTGCTATCCGGTCAGCGGCCGCAGCAGCAGATACGTGCCGTCCTTGCGGCTGGTGTATCCTAATCAGGGTGATATAGTGAATGGCCGTATCGCCTGGACGGTCTGTCCGTTACTATTACGCGCGGTTATCCGGGCCAGATATGTCCCGGCGGGCACTCGGCTCCCGTGCGAATTGCGGC
>JALGTV010000228.1 GCA_029821215.1 Candidatus Zipacnadia bacterium
AGACTACGCCTATCGCCTGGAGCCAGCGCTCCAGGTGACAAAGCATCATCAGCGGCAGCGGCACCCTGACCCAGCGATTGAACCCCGCTGCCGCCCGAATAGCGGCCCGCGACAAGCCAAACATACAGAACCTATGTTGTCGGCATCGCATACCGTGCCGTTCGAGCATCGCACAAAGTTCCTCGAAGCGATAGCCCTCTCTGACGTGAGCAGGATCATCTATCGGCGCAGGTGGCACCGGAACCGAGATTATCAAGATACCTCCGGGCGCAAGCACTCGGGCTAATTCTGCGACAACAGCCTCATCATCCTGGCAATGCTCCAGTACTTCTGTGCACAGTACAAGGTCGAACTCTCCATTGCGCGCGAGGATCTTTGCCACCGAGCCAACAGTGAGTTGACACCTGTTGTATTGGTACCACGATAGCCGCGATGCCAGACGCCTCAGGCAATTGTGGTCAGTGTCCAGGGCAACAACCTTACCAGCCCGCGGCAACAGCATCAGGCGCGCATACTCTCCGCTTCCCGAACCAGCATCCAACGCCCGCTGCACTCGGTCTGGCATCATCTCCTCAATTACGGGACGCTGGACGCACAACCGTATATTGTCGCCCGTGACGAATACATTACGGAACAACCAGCGGATGAATCGGTTGTTCCTTAATTGACGGCTTGTGACGACAGAGATGTGTAGTGCTCCATCCTATGGCAATCTGACCGATAGAAGACAATGAGCAACGGCCCGCTGTAGCTTCTACGTCGCGGACTGCTTAGGAACCCGGTCAGCGTGTTCGTGCCGCTGAACATATTCGTAAACATCTGCACGCCCGGCCATCTCAATATCTGCGGCCCGAGCTGCCATCGCCGCAGCTAACCAAAACATTGGGCCCCCAGGCACCAAGTAGATGGCGCTGCCCACCGCCAGGCGTGCCAGAGTCGATACCACTACTGCCAGGCAGGCGGCAATTAGTGACCGGGATTCAACTGTGCGGGCTCGCATAAAGCTGACAACCGTCATCTTGACTGTAGCATATAGTAGCCACAGAAATAGGGCCAGGCCGGGAAAGCCCAACTCCCGCAGCGCCCGCCCATACTCGTTTTCCACCATTCCACCTGCGGTTTGTTTAATCACCATTGCCTCGCGGCCTACCACAAACTCACCTCGACCCACACCCGTACCGGTGGCAACACCAACACCGAGGGGACGTTCGAAAGCAGACCGGATACCCTTAAGCATTGGGCTCGTGGTCCGGCTAATCACTATCCGAGCAGTGAGCATCTGGGGATTGTAGCGCGCCTCGAATGCCCCCCCGGCGTAGTTATTCAGTACAACCACAGCCAAGACGCCGATGAAGACCGCCGCGAACAGAAAGCGGGGCCGGCGCACCAATAACAGAAGACTCAGTCCACCTACCACTAACCCCAACAGTGGGGCGCGGCTTCCGCTAGTCGCCAGAGCCACCAGGCACACTGATGCAGTACCAACCATCAGCGGCTTGAGCCATGCCTTGCCCCGCATGTAGAGTATCGCACCGATACAGAATATGGCCGAAAGCGACATTGCATCCCCCAGGGCTCCTGGGCCAACAAATGTCGAGACAGCACGCACGCCACTACCCCATCCAAAACGGTTGTAGAAGTCAAATCCTGGGCCCAGAGCATACAGGTGGCCGAATCCAATATTGTACTGGACAATGGCGTAGATACCGGTGCCTAAAGACAATATCACAATGTTGAATAGCATACGTTCAATATGGGCTCGCGTGGTCATATACTCGTACGATACGATCAATACAGCAATCCAAATAACCCAGGAACGCAGGCCCGCCAGAGCAACCAGCATACTCGCCGTTTCCGTGTTGAACATCTCAGCAGCACAGTACAGTATGAACAGAAATGCCGGCAATATGACAGGGAGGCGCAGTGCTTCCCAGCGCTGCCGGCTCAAGCCAAGCCATAACCAACGGATTAATGCAATCGCCAACACAATATCCTTAGCGAACACAGTAGCAGTGCTGACTACAAGTCCCTTTAGAAACCCGTCCACGTAACAGATGACCATCAGGCCAATCACTGCCACTTCCAGAGAGCTTAGTGCAGCAATGAGGCCAACGCCACCCCCAACAACGAACAGCACCTCCTTTGTGCGCCCTGCTATCATAGGGCCGGCCGTTAGGAAGGCAATCCCGGCGCCCACCCCACCAGCCATCACCAGCAGCATTATCATCGGAAGCCTACGGCGCCGCATCAATCTGTCCTAGTCTCTTCCCGTTAATTCCCGATCCCATTGCAGTCTGCTTTGCTGTCCGATACGTGCGTAGCCCCTTGAGCTTGCCGGCTGTTGACGCCACAAATAGGCGAGTGGCAGCTATCGGCCCGCGGGGAAGACTGACTAAATACTTGACCAGACCATAGCAGTTGCCCATACCAACGAGAAACGCGCTGGCCACAAAGGCAATCTTCCGTAGCCCGGTCAGATGCTTCAACATACAATACATCCAGTTGTGGCTATCAGAGGCAACCAGAGCAGGACTATGCAACCGCCGGCCATAAGCATCAAAACGTGGAGCCGGATAATGATCAACCATAGCTTCCGGATCATAAATCAGCCGAAATCCCTGTTCACCGACGGATAAGGAAGCTTCCGTATCGTTGAAGTGTGGGCAGGAAGCTTCCGTATCGTTGAAGTGTGGGCCACCCGCCAGATTCTCATCAAATCCGGGCAGCAGCTCCCGGCGAAAGCTCATATTGGCACCCTTGAGGTGATCAACCTCTATCGATCCATCAACCGCTGCACAATGGTGATTACCAATGATCTTCCCCGCCCAAGTGATCCTTCCCACTGAACAGTGACGAGTCGGCACTTGCTGGTCCCCGTGATGAACCACGTCTCGGCCGCCCACGCCGCCCACCACGGGATTAGCATAGTGACTCGCCAGCTGTTGCAACCAC
>JALGTV010000012.1 GCA_029821215.1 Candidatus Zipacnadia bacterium
CGCGGAGTGAGTATTCACCAGAATGCGCAGCAAGCCATAGTCACTGGCTACGTTCAGACTGAAGCGGCTGCCTACAAAGCTTCACACAAACTGGAGCGGACGCTTGGGGTACTTGCTGCTGAAACCGGAAGTACATTACCTGTACCTCAGCCCGAGCCACTTCCCGAGGAAGACTGGCTCACCGCCTGGCAACGCTACTATCACCCACTGCGGGTCGGCCGGCGTTTGGTCATCAAGCCCCGCTGGGAGAAGTGGCCACCGGATAATGGTCAGGTTCCCGCTTATGATGATGATATAATTATTGAGTTAGACCCGCAAATGGCTTTTGGCACCGGCACTCACCCGACCACCCAACTTTGCCTGGAAGCCATGGAAACGCTGCTACGACCCGGAGACCGGGTAGCCGATATCGGCTGCGGCTCAGGCATTTTGACTATTGCTGCTGCCCAATTAGGTGCCGGGCAAGTACTCGCCGTAGACAATGACCCAGTAGCCGCACAGACCACTGTGCAGAATTGTCGCCATAATGGTGTTCAGCGAATGGTGCGAGTGATCAACAGCGAGGGGTTGGTCGCAGTATCCGAGAGCTTTGATGTAATTGTGGCTAACATAAACGCTGCCACTATTGCTTCTCTGGCCGGTGAACTTGCCTCCCACCTGGTTGCTGACGGTCACCTGGTAGCCTCGGGAATAATCGCCGCCGAGGCCCACAACCAGCAGGCGGTACTGGCGACAGCCGGGCTATCCGTCTGCCGAGTAGAGACTCGTCAGGACTGGATCTGTCTAATTGCCCAACAATCCCAAAACGGACTGGAATGCTAAGCGGCATCCACTTTTGCTGATGGCACGACTATTCATTCCTGAGGATAGCATAGATAATAACCAGGTCCACATTAGCGGCGACGATGCCCACTATCTGGCCCACGTTCTCCGCTTGGGGACGGGAGATAAGTTTCAAGTAGTGGTGCCTGCTGCTCAGGAGTATACGGTGGTGGTAGAGCAGATCAGTGGCGAGTATGTTGCCGGTCGGATAATCCATACTGTGCAGCGTGAAACTGAGCCGCAACTGGTCCTGACCCTCTACCAGGCGATACTCAAAGGCAATAACTTTCCATTGGTCATCCAGAAAGCAGTGGAGCTGGGCGTGGCCGAAATAGTGCCACTCTTTACCGGACGGACGGTGGTGAAATTGTTACCCGACGCAGTTCCTGATCGCCACCAGCGCTGGCAGCGTATTGCCACGGATGCAGCCCAGCAATCAGAGCGCATAAAGGTGCCCCAGGTTCACTTGCCCCTACCTCTGGGGGAGGCGGTCAAGCGATGGCAGGCCAGTGGCAGTCCGGGCATAATATTCGCGGCCCGGGCCACTGGGAGTGAGAACCGCAATCTGCGCAACATACTGACTCAACTGCGCCCCACTAACCAGTTGGCCTTATTTGTTGGCCCGGAAGGCGGATTCAGCGCGCAAGAAGCCGAGATAGCCGTGACTGCCGGCTTACAGGAGGCCAGTCTGGGCCGCCGTATCTTGCGGGCCGAGACCGCGGCCCTGTTGGCCTGCGGTTTGTGTATGTATGAGCTGGATGAGCTTGTTCCGCCCGATGAAACCGAAGCAAGGAACGCCCCATGAACATAATCGGTATAATACCGGCTCACTACGGGTCTACGCGGCTGGAAGGAAAAGTATTAGCTGACATTGCCGGCAAGCCTATGATACAACACGTCTACGAACGGGCCTGTCAAGCGGAAACTCTCCAGGACCTGATCGTGGCTACTGATGACCAGCGGATAATGGACGCTGTGGTCGGGTTCGGGGGGCAGGTGGTGATGACATCGGCGGAGCATAAGTCGGGCACTGACCGGGTGGCCGAAGTGGCCCAGGACCTTGCCTGCGATGTGGTAATCAATATCCAGGGCGATGAGCCCCTCATTGAGCCGGCAGCTATTGATGCCGCTGTCCAGCCATTTATTGCTGATTCTTCCCTTGCTATGAGCACTCTATCCACCCCTATTAGGTCTCTGCATGAGCACCTGGACCCGTCGGTAGTAAAGGTAGTCGTAGATGCGGACGGCTTTGCCCTGTACTTCTCGCGAGCACCGGTGCCCTTCTTCCGACTTGACACAGATGGCCCGTGGCCTGATAATAAACCCCGACAGCATCCCGAATCAGGCCAGTGGCCACTGAAGCACATTGGCCTGTACGGCTACCGGCGGCAGACGCTGCTGTGGCTGGCGTCTTTGCCCCGGACGCCGCTGGAGAAGACGGAGAGATTAGAGCAGCTCCGGGCGCTGGAGAATAGCTGCCGGATTAAAGTGATTCAGGTGGATTACTCACCCATCGGCGTAGATACACCTGAGGACCTGCAGCGCGTGCGCGCTCTTCTGGAGGAGCAGCAGTGAAATTGCCAGCAGTTAAAACCGTGACTACCGACGATGGCGCCTTTAGCATTGGTGCTGGCCGGCTGGCCTTGATTGCTGGTCCGTGCCTGGTGGAAGATTATCAAACCACCGTCGGCATTGCCCAGCAGATAAGCGAGATTGCCGCCGAACGCGACATACCCGTTGCCTTCAAGGCATCCTATGATAAGGCTAATCGCACCTCCATTCAATCACCCCGGGGGCCCGGATGGCGGGAAGGGCTGGAGATACTGGCCCGTGTCAAGCAGGCAACCGACCTGCCGCTGCTGACTGATGTTCACGAGACAATCCAGGTCCAGGAAGTAGCCCAGGTAGCCGACATTCTCCAGGTCCCTGCCTTCCTGTCCCGCCAGACCGATCTGCTGGTGGCTGCCGGGGAGACCGGCCTGCCGGTGAACATAAAAAAAGGCCAGTTCCTCTCCCCTACCGACATACAGTACTGTATTGAGAAGGTTACCTCTACCGGCAATGAGCAGGTCATAGTTACCGAGCGCGGCACCAGCTTTGGTTATTATAACCTAGTGGTGGATATGCGGGGACTGGCGATAATGCGTCAGTTCGGCTATCCGGTAGTATTTGATGCCACTCACAGTGTCCAGCTTCCCGGCGGGGCTGGCGGTGCATCGGGTGGCCAACGCGAGTTTGTCGCCACTTTGGCCCGGGCAGCCGTGGCCGCCGGTGTGGACGGCCTCTTTATGGAGGTTCATCCTAATCCCGACCAGGCCCCCTGTGATGGGCCTAATATGTTGCCGTTGGCCCAATTGCCGGCTATATTGGATGTTCTGCAACAAATGTTCGAGCTGCTGTGGGGGGAATCTCAGGGAGCAATATGACCAAACAGCAAATCCTACAACAAGCCCAAGCGACCCTACGCATTGAGCGCCAAGCCCTGGCCGCTGTGGAAGAACGGCTGGATGATAAGTTCGTGCGGGCCGTGAATCTGCTGCTTGATACCGAAGGACGAGTGGTGGTGACCGGAGTGGGCAAATCAGGAGCGGTGGCCCGCAAGCTGTCCGGGACACTGGCCAGCACGGGCACTCCGGCTTTTTTTATGCATCCCACCGATGCTGTCCATGGTGACCTGGGAATGGTGAGCAGCGCTGATGTGGTTATTATCGTGTCCAATAGCGGGGAAACCGATGAAGTGCTGCAACTACTGCCGCTAATTAAACGGCGAGGCGGTAACATCATTGCTATGTGTGGCAATGTCTCCTCCACCCTCAGTGAGGAAGCCGATATTGTCCTGGATGCGTCGGTGGAGCGTGAGGCGTGTCCGCTGGGACTGGCCCCGACCGCCAGCACTACGGCTGCTATGGCTCTGGGAGATGCCTTAGCTATGGCGACGATGGCCGCCCGGGGGTTCACCGCTGAAGACTATGCCGCCTCTCACCCGGGGGGAGCACTGGGGCGGCGGGTATTGATGCGGGTCAGCGATATTATGCATAGCGGCGAGGATAACCCTACCGTTCCCCTCACAGCCACGGTGCTGGAGGCATTACTTACTATGACCCAGGCGCCGCTGCGAGGAGTGGTGAGCGTAGTTGATGCGCAGGGCGGACTGTGCGGGTTGTTCACCGATGGTGACTTTCGCCGCCTGATGCCGGAAATTGAGGATCGCAACGCCGTTATGACCCAGCCGGTCTCCGAAGTGATGACCACCAATCCTACCACCTGCCAACCAGATATGTTAGCGGTAGAGGCAGTCCGGATTATGCAACAGCACCAGTTTGATAACCTGCCGGTAGTTGATGAGCAAGGTCGAGCGGTGGGCATTATTGATATCCAGGATCTGATCAAGGCAGGGTTACTCTAAGCAGAAGTAGCTGTGCGTATAGAGAGTGTTGCGAGAAGTAATTATAGACAATCTGCAATACTAAGATGGACAAAAATGGGTGGGCTAAAGCTATACGCATATCGGGGCACCCTTCGGTAGGCTCAGGGCAGGGCGGATGCCCCTCCTACAGATTTTGCAATAGTCTCCTATGAGCACTGACTATTCAGTGCCAGTGGTCAGCACCAGCACTCATGGCAACTCTGACCGTCCTACATACCGCGGACCTACATAATCGGCTCAGTCAGGCCGCAGCAGAACGACTGCGCGCCCTGCGTCAACAACATACGGCGTTGTTGCTGGACAGTGGCGATGCCCTTAGTGTGCCGAATGTGTGGATACCCTTGCTTAAGCCAACGGTGCTATCCCGTATGAATTATGCTGGTTACGCCGCCATGGCGGTGGGCAATCGTGAGTATTTTTTCCGCCGGCGGGCATTGCTTAGAGAAATGGCCCCCGCCCACTTTCATGTTGTGACAGCAAATCTACGGGCGCTGGATGGCAGCCTGCATCCTATTGAGCCGTGGGTGATCGTTTCGTCGCCTCAAGGCGACAAAGTCGGTATCTTCGGGCTGACGCCGATGATGATTAAGCCGGGATCATGGGGGGAGATATTCTCGGATATGCGGTTTGTACCCTGGCAACAGGCAGCGGCCGAGGCGGTAGACGCTCTGCGCTCTGAAGTTCACTGGCTGATTGCCCTCAGTCACCTGACGTGGGAGGAGAGCATCCAACTGGCCGAAACTTTCACTGAGATTGACCTAATATTAGGCGGACACAGCCACCCTGCCGAGCCGCAGATTCACCAAGTGGGGACAGTAACAGCGTGCTGTGCCCCACCTTATGGCCAGGCAGCAGTGAAGTTGGCAGCCCGCCAACCTACCCGCCCGAGCCGATTTGAAAGTGAGACCATACCCCTGCCATGAAATGGATATGGTATGCTGATTGGGGCAACTGGACCCTGCACTGGGGTGCGTGGGCTGAGCATCAGTGGCACACTGTCCAGCGGGTAAGCGTCCGCGAGCTTGATGCGGCGGACGGAGAGCTGATTATTGCACAACAACTGACGGCCAGCGGACTGTCATCTGATGGTTGTCAGCAGGCGGTGGTATGTGTTTCCGCGCCAGCCAAGATAGAAGTGGTAGAGAAGCTGGCTCAGACGCTTCTGGATACTAATATCCAGATTATGGGTCGAGATTTCCGGGCTGATCTGCCCACCGAATACCGTAATCCTGCCCAGATAGGCCAGGACAGATTAGCTAATGCTCTGGCTGCAATACAAATGCACGGCTGCCCAGTTATAGTGCTGGATTTCGGCAGTTGCCTGACCTGTGATGCAGTCTCAGCCGATGGGGTGTTCCTGGGTGGCGCCATTGCCCCGGGGTTGCCAGCATCCCGAAGGGGCATTGTAGACTTGGTCCCTCACCTGCAGATAGAGACTGAGCAGGCAGGCATAGCGAAAGATGCTGTTATCGCCCAGCCGGGCCAGACCACTACAGAATGTCTATCTTTGGGCCTCCACTATGGTCTGGCCGGAGCAGCCGACCGGCTGGTGGCTGTTATGCAGCAACATCTGGCAGATGAAGCGCCGGTGGTAGCCACCGGGGGTGATGCCGCACAAATTGCTCCTCTCTGCCAGACGGCGATGAGTGTGGAAGTAATGCTGACTCTGGACGGGTTGCGCCTGGCCCACAGTCAAGACAGGTAGCAGTACTGATGAAACACATATTGAGCATAAGTCTGGGCTCGTCGCGTCGGGATAAGACCGCCGAGGTGGAAATGCTTGGTGAGCGTTTTCTTCTGGAGCGGCGAGGGACAGACGGAGATTTGGAGCGATTCGCTCAGTTTTTAGGGGAGAACGATGGGTACGTGGATTGCCTGTGCATCGGCGGTACCAATCTGGGCTTGCATTGGGGCGGTCGGTTCTATCCTTTTCGCCAGATTCAGCAAATCGTCAGGCGCATCAAGCAGACGCCAGTAGTGGACGGAGCAGGGCTAAAAGACACCTTGGAGAGACAAACTATCAATATTCTGCAGCAACAGGGCACCGTGGACTTTAGCCAAACCAAGACCTTGGTGGTCTGCGCCACTGACCGCTTCGGGATGACCGAGGCTATTGCTAAACTCGCCGGGCAATACATTCTCGGCGATTTTATGTTTAATGTGGGCTTGCCCATTCGCCTGCATAGCACCCGCTCGCTGGATATCGCGGCGTTCTTGCTACTACCGGTGGTGAGGCGATTGCCCTTTCGCTGGTTATATCCGACCGGCGGCAAGCAGGACGAAATTGTGCCCAAATGGGAGTCCTGCTACCAGTGGGCCGACGTCATCGCTGGCGATTTTCTGGTCATCCGCCGCCATTTGCCCGATAAGCTGACCGGCAAGATAATTATCACCAACAGCACCACCGAAGAAGACGTTGCTCTGCTGCGAGAGCGGGATGTACGGTTGCTGATTACAACTACCCCGGTCATTGAAGAGCGCAGTTTCGCCACCAATGTGATGGAGGGAGTCTTTGTAACCTTAATTGGCCAGCCGCCCGGTCAGATAAGCGCAGAACAGTATATGGAGTTAGCCCGCCGAATGAACTGGCAGCCGGTGGTGCGCGACCTGACGGTACCACTTGGTGAGTATTCAGAAAGCGAGGATACATAAAACTGCACCCCTTTGCCTTCATCATCCATCCGCTGAGTGCGGCTGACGTAGCCCGCAAGTATCCCGTGGCCCGTTGGCTGCCTGAGGGCCTCATACACTGGATTATGAAGCGGATGTCGCCCCAGTTGGTCAGCCATATAACCGGCATCCGTTCGGCGACCGGCGCCACTACCCAAGGGTGGTTTGTGGGCTGTCCCCTGACAGCGCGGCAATTTGTTGAAAGCAATCCTGAGCAAGCTATAGACAAGATTGTCCAAGCCGGCCAACTGGCCCAACAGTTGGGGGCCGAGATTGTCGGGCTGGGGGCATTCACCTCGGTAGTTGGTGATGCTGGCATTACCGTAGCCCAGGCCCTGGATATCGGTGTGACTACCGGCAATAGCTATACAGTAGCCACCGCGGTCCAGGCAACTCTGGAGGCGGCCGAGCTGGTGGGCATTGTGCCGCGTCAAGCCCACGCGACCGTCTTGGGTGCTACCGGTTCCATCGGTCGGGTCTGCGCCCAATTGCTGGCACCCCAGGTGGGGGCATTGACTCTGGTGGCCCGGCGCCGTCCACCGCTGGAAGAATTGGCGGATGCACTGTCCCTGGGCGGCAGCCAGGTAGATATACAGACCGACATAAACCAAGCACTGCGGGATGCTGATATGGTGGTTACCGTCACTTCAGCAGTAGACAGTATCATCCAACCGGAGATGCTTAAGCCCGGGGCAGTAGTGTGTGATGTGGCCCGGCCCCGAGATGTTTCCCAGCAGGTTGCCGAGCAGCGGGAGGATGTACTGGTGATTGAAGGAGGAGTAGTGTCGGTTCCTGGCAATGTCCAATTCAACCTTGACTTTGGATTCCCACCTCAGACAGCCTACGCCTGTATGGCCGAGACCATGATCCTGGCCCTGGAAGGCCGGTGCGAGGACTATTCTCTGGGCCGCCATCTGGAACTGAGTCGGGTGCGGGAGATTGACCGACTGGCCCAGAAACACGGCTTTAGTTTGGCCGGCTTCCGCTCCTTTGAGCGACCAGTCACCGAGGAGCAAATTGATAAAGTCAGGCGGCAGGCGCGCCGGTAGCCAGTATAAGCACCGGCAGAGTTAGTTAACTGCTGGTACGAGACCGGCCATGGTAGATAAAAGGAGTATCCTATGACAGAACTTTCTGATCAACGCCAGCAGCGGTTAGAGAAACTACAGCGACTACAAGCTAAAGACCGGGACCCGTTTGCCCATGATAAGTATGAACGCAGTCACACTGCCGCCGAGTTGACGGCTCAGTTTGATAGCCTGGAGGACGAGCAAGTCGCGGCAGCGGGCCGGGTGGTAGCACTGCGCAGTCACGGCGGGTCAATTTTTGCCGATTTGCAGGATAGCAGTGGCACGATACAGATTTATGCCCGCCAGGATGTATTAGGTGAGATGAGCTTTGAACAGTTTGGGGACCTGGACCTGGGAGATATCCTGGGCGTCTCCGGAGTATTGTTCAAGACGCGCAGCGGTGAGATTACGGTGAAGGTAGAAGAGTTTGTACTGCTATCTAAGGCCCTACGGCCCCTACCTGAGAAATTTCATGGCTTGCAAAATACTGAGCTGCGCTACCGGCAACGGTATCTTGATTTGTTAGCCAATGAGCAAACCCGGCAGATTTTTGAGACCCGTAGCCGCATAATTGAGGCGACGCGAAAGTATTTGACCCAGCGGGGCTTTCTGGAGGTAGATACCCCGGTACTTCAGCCCCTATATGGGGGTGCCTTTGCCCAGCCGTTTACTACCCATCATAATGCGCTGGATATGAAACTTTATATGCGCATCGCCCCGGAGCTATACTTGAAACGACTGATAGTCGGTGGCCTGGAGCGGGTATTTGAGCTGGGACCGGTATTCCGCAACGAAGGAATAGACACTCGCCACAATCCGGAGTTCACTATCCTGGAGGTCTACCAGGCCTATGCCAATTACCAGGATATGATGGCCCTCACCGAAGGGCTAATTGGAGCGATGTGCGCGACGGCTTGTGGAGGCTTACAGTGCACTTACCAGGGCCATGAGATTGATTTGACGCCGCCGTGGCCGCGCCACCCGCTGCTGGAAATCATCGCCGATCACACCGGTATTGACTTTAACACTGCCCTAACTACTCAAGAGGCCCGGCAGGCGGTTGCTGGTCTGGAGTTGGGCGACATTTCTCAGGAAACGCGGCCCCACATCATTGAGAAGACTTTTGACCGCTACGTCCAGCCCAATTTGATACAGCCTACATTCGTGACTGACTACCCGGTGGAGATGTCGCCGCTGGCGAAGCGCAAGCCAGATGCCCCCCAGCTTACTGCCCGATTTGAGCCCTTTATCGGGGGCGAGGAAGTGGGCAACGCCTTTAGTGAGCTGAACGACCCGCTGGACCAGCGGGCCCGCTTCCAGCAGCAAGTGCGGGCCCGAGAGGCGGGTGCCCTGGAGACCCACCCGCTGGATGAGGACTTCCTCGCGGCACTGGAGTACGGTATGCCTCCCACTGGCGGGTTAGGCCTGGGCATTGATCGGCTGGTGATGATATTGACTGATCAGCCTAATCTGCGTGAAGTTATCTTGTTTCCCTTGCTCCGGCCTCGGCCCGAATTGTAGGAGGAGAGTATTCCTTGCCCTGATTGGTATTGCCAAAGTCCGCCTCCCGCGTAGCGCAGGTTCTCAACCTGCGCCAATCCGAGCGGGGTTGCGGTTCGGCAAGCTCACCGTCCTGAGCCTGCCGAAGGAGAGAACCCCGCCTACGCGATAAAGAACATTCAGAGGGCATCCGCTCTGTCCTGAGCTTGCCGAAGGATGCCCGATATGTGTATAGCTTTAGCCGGCTAACTTTACATATTCTGCTCATACAAGCAGCCTGTAAGTGCCTTTTGCAACAGTCTCAAATCATACAAACGGTGGGAGGAGTAATCAGAGCTAATGAAAACGGCAATCGGCCTACTGCGGGCGATGCGTCCCAAACAATGGACTAAGAATCTACTGGTCTTTGCGGCGTTGATTTTTGCCCAGCGACTGGACGATCCCTTTTCAGTTGCCACTGCGATAGTCGCCTTTGTTTTCTTCTGCCTGCTTTCCAGTAGTATCTATCTAATCAATGACCTGCGCGATATTGAGGAAGACCGCAAACATCCTGTGAAGTGCCACCGCCCACTGGCTGCCGGAATAATCTCCCCCACCCTCGCCTTGATAGCTGCCTTGATACTGATGGCGATGGGCCTACTGGGTACTTTCCAGATAAACCAGGAAACTGGAATGATCGCTGCCGGTTACTTGGCATTGACTTTAGCCTATACTTTTGGTCTGAAGCACATTGTCATAATTGACGTGTTAACGGTGGCCATTGGCTACGTATTGCGCGCCATAGCCGGGGCGATAGCCATCCAAGTGGAGATATCGCCCTGGCTGGTAATCTGCACTATTCTACTGGCCCTATTCCTGGTACTGGCCAAGCGCCGCCAGGAGTTGGTAATGTTAGAGGGAGCTGCTGCCCAGTATCGAGCTATTCTGGGGGAATACAGCTCATACCTGCTGGATCAGATGATTGCCGTGGTGACCGCATCCACGTTTATGTCCTACTGCCTCTACACCATCAGCGAACGTACCGTGCAGGAGTTAGGCACCCAGAACCTGATTTATACTATCCCCTTTGTCATCTATGGCATCTTCCGCTACCTGTATTTGGTGCATCAGAAAAATCAGGGGGATGCGCCAGACCGGGTACTGCTGACTGATGGGCCGCTGCTGGCCAATGTGATTCTCTATGTGGCAGCAGTAGTGGTGATTATGTACTTCAGTGGTGTATGAGAACGGCGAGCACAGCTACCACGTTGGCGGCCTGTTATGACCGACTGACCAGGAAGATTCCCAGGATTACTACCATCGTGCCGATGATGCGCAACGTGTTTACATCCTCGTTGAACCACACCGCCGAGCCGCTCATAACTACCAGAAAAGCCGCGCTGACAAATATGGGGTAGACGGCGCTAATTTCCATCATTGACAACAGCGACAGCCACATTACAAAGGACGCAATATACAGCACAACACCGATCAGTATCACGGGTTGGGAGATGGTCTGGAGAATATACGCAGCCACTGGCAGTTGGGTCTCGGCCACATTACCAACGTGCGACATCCCTGCTTTCAGAAGCAGATTGCCACCGCCAGCGAATAGTATACAACCTATTATCATTGCTGTTCTAATCATTGTTGGCTCTCCTTAGGGCGCCGCGACGACGACGCCAGTACTGGTAAAGTTCGGAGAACATTTTAAGAATGACAGCGGGCCGGGCTAAGGTAGACTCCCCCGCCACTCGCGCCCGATACTCCACCGGTATCTGCGCTATACTGTACCCGGCCCGAATAGTCTCGGCCAGCATCTCGGCATCAATGAACGAGCCCTCTGAGCGCAGCTCCATAGCCTCAACTACTTCCCGTTTGAACAGCTTAAAACCGCAATTTACGTCTTTGACTCGGATACCGAATAGATGCCGAACTAAGAAGTTATAGGTCCGGGTGTATATCCACCGCTTGATACCTTCGTGGCGGTTAGTGCGATAGCCAATCACGACATCAGCGTGCTCCAGGTGGGGCAGGGCGTCGCGAATATAGGCCAGATCACAAGGCAAATCTGCATCCATATAGAGCACGGTGTCTCCTCGGCTGTGGGCCAGCCCCGTTCTTATCGCCCCGCCTAAAGTACGGTTGACCTCGTGATGGACGGGACAGATATGGGGGTCGGCAGCGGCCATTTCCTCGGCGATTTCGCCGGTGCGGTCGGTGCTGGCATCATTGACGATAACTATTTCGTAATTTCCATCAGTTAGCGGCTCCAGAACTTCAGTAGCCATCTGCACTGCCGGGTGAATATTCTCTTCTTCGTTGTACATCGGGTACACAATAGATATCTTAGGCGGCATTGTTCGTCTCCCTGTCGCTATCTTTTGGTTTTATGGTACCCATTGATAAGTACATTACTAACACGAATGCCGCCGCCAGTAATGCGGTTATGGCGAATTGTATACGCGGGCCTGCACCATAGCCGGCACTGGCAAGTGAAATAGAGCACAGTTTGCTCTCAGCCGCCCACCATACCGAACCCAACAGTATTATACCCGCCACTGCCCAGCGCCCGGTCCGCCAACCCGCAGTCCACCACCCAATGATTAGTCCGCCTATCACGCCGATAACAATCCCGGCCACATATGGCAGCCACAGTATCCATCGCACGCTCCGATAGACCGACTCTGGCCAGTAGGCCCACCGTGTCCGGCCTCCCATGGCCGATTTTAGGATTCCGCCCAGACTTGGAGACTGAAAGAGCCGGTGTAGGCGAGCACTGGCTTCCAAATGCGCGGCTGCCACCAAGTCCGGGGACTGGGCCGCTATCTGCCCAATACTAGTGAACTTGACACCCGGGATACGCTTGATGCGCCTCAGTGTCGCCTCAATTTCGCCGACAGTGGGCTTGTCACTGGCTCCGTCGTGCTTTACCTCAAATGGGTGCAGCATAGAGATGACAATCGTTGGGCCGGGGTACTGGCAAGCATTATTGACGGTTGCCTCCAACTCCCACCACTGACAACTGACGGGAGCGTAGAGCAAATCCTCCCGACAGGATGCTCCGTGGGCGCAATGCCCGGAGATGATGGGGAAGCCAGCTTCAGCCAGCACATTAAGGGTGGCTACATCGTAGGTATTGTTAGGGGGCACAAAGATGTGGATGTCAACTCCTAAGGCCTCCTCCATTATTGCTTTGCCTATTTGTATACGTTGGCGCTGAGCCTGGGCAGGTAGACCTGCGAATTCTGAGGGTAGAGGCTGCTGCACTAAATACTCATGGGTGTAGCCGTGCATAGCCACTTCAATCTGATTGTTGGCAAGCAACTGCTTGATGAGCTTGATTCTGTCCTGGTTAGTCGCCGACTCCCACGGGGCGATCTTCTCACCACCGTACGTACTGGCGTTGGGAATTACAGCCACCGTGGGTACCAGACCGACACGGCGAAAAACATTCAACAGCTCCCGCTCCATCACCAGTCGCGTATCTGGGCCTGATACGGGAGCTCCACAGTAGTCGTCATAGCGCACCCCCACAAGCACCGGCCCCGAATGGCTGGCCTGGCTGCCAGGATTGCCCCAGGATATGTGACTACCAGTGAATGCCAACAGCAGCATTGGTAGCGTCACGGTGCAGATCAAGCGATAGATACTCATACTCGTAACCACCGCGTGGCCGTCCACAGTATACCAGTCAAGGCAAGGGCCATCAGCGAGATAAGACCGCCGAGCCGCACAGACCGGGCATTGTACTCTACGGTAACCCGGTGATTGCCGGCGGGCACAGGTATCCCGCAGAGGATGTAATTACTCCGGTAAATGGGGGCTACTTCCCCATCCACGCGAGCCACCAGGTTAGGATTATAGGCCACCGAGATGACCAGCATAGCCTTATCACTACTGTTGACTGTCGCTGCCACCTGCCCCTCCGCAATCTTCACCAGCTCAGCACTTCCCTTTCCTGGGTGATTAAGGACATCCCCAGGCGGACCCTCTACCAGGGTAACTCGTGTTGGATCAAATCGCGTGAAACGCAAATAATTAAGCGCTTCTTCCCCTGAGCCACAAGGGTAAATGCTTTGAGCCAGCCACGTCAGTTGCATGGGGTCCCGAAGTCGATACAAACAGTATTGTGGCTCTCGGATAATGACCTCCAGTTGGGGCGAAGTCAATTCCGGCACACTCACTAAGTACTCCACATTAAGCATACGTAGAATCTGCAGCGCACAGCTCACTTCATTAGGTGAGCCGGCCAGCGCTGACGGCACGACTTCTTCTAATAAGTGGTGCTGCCGCTGAGTGTTTAAGGCGTACTGAGCCTCAACCGCGGTGATATCATACAGTACCGCACTGTTGGGGCGCAATATTTCCCGCTCCTTAAAGTATGGCTCCACATCGCCCTCCACCCAACCCGGGTACTCTGGTGGAGTGAAATTTACATAGTAGATGGATTCCTGTATGAAATTTACATAGTAGATGGATTCCTGTATACTCAGACGCGGATCCATATACTGACGTCCGGGCTGGGGATCAGCGTGGATTATCTGGGCAGTGCGAGGTGCTTCCGTGAAAAAACTGGTTGATGCTGTCGCATTGTGGGGTAGTCCGAAGACCAGCAACTGCCAGGCCAGAACACCTATAGTCGCCACCGCCCCTGCCTGATAGCCTATCAGACCGCCACCGACCAGCCATGCGGCTACGCCAACCACTGCCATT
>JALGTV010000229.1 GCA_029821215.1 Candidatus Zipacnadia bacterium
GTGGTACCGCGGATAACACCAATCCGTCTCTGAGCAATCAGAGGCGGATTTTTTATTCGCAGAGTGTAAATTGGAGATGGAGGGAGCAGCGATGAAACCTGTCAAAGTCTATGATACGACCCTGCGCGATGGCTGCCAGGCCGAGCATGTCGCCCTGAGTGTCGAGGACAAGCTCCGGGTAGCCCGGCGCCTGGATGATTTGGGGGTGGCCTATATTGAAGGCGGCTGGCCCAACGAAACTAACCCTCGTGACCAGGAGTTCTTCCAGCGAGCCAGAGACGAAAAATGGACCACCGCCGCCCTTGCTGCCTTTGGCAGCACCCGACGAGGCGGAATTGCGCCGGAAGATGACTCCAATCTCCAACAGCTTCTGGCCTCTCAAGCCCCGGTAATTACCATTTTCGGCAAATCCTGGGACTTGCACGTAACGGAGGTGCTGCGGGTAAGCTGTGACGAGAACCTGAGGATGATTGAGGATTCGGTGGCCTTCCTGAAAAGTCAGGGCCGGGAGGTCATCTTTGATGCCGAGCACTTCTTTGATGGTTACCAGGCTGATTGCGAGTATGCTCTGGAGACGCTCTGGGCCGCCACCCGCGGCGGGGCCGACTGGCTGGTGCCCTGTGATACCAATGGCGGCACTATGCCCTTGCAACTGCAGGATATTATGCAGGTCGTGGCTGATGAATTTGATTTGCCCCTGGGCATCCACGCCCACGACGACGCGGGGATGGCCGCAGCCAACACTGTGATAGCGGTTCAGTGCGGGGTGGAAATGATTCAGGGAACTGTCAATGGCTACGGCGAGCGGGTTGGCAACGCCAATCTGTGCACTATCATCCCTGATGTAGAATTGAAGCTGGGCCGACGCTGCCTGCCAGAAGGGAATTTGGCGAAGCTAACGGCGCTATCCCACTATGTCAGTGAAATCGCCAACCTTCCTCACAATGACCGCCTGCCTTATGTCGGTGCTTCCGCCTTTGCTCACAAGGGCGGTATGCACGTAGATGCGGTGCTGAAAACCCCAGATTCCTTTGAGCACATCCCGCCTGAGACGGTAGGCAACGAGCGGCGCATCCTGGTTTCTGATTACGCCGGGCGCAGCACTGTTCTGCACAAATTGCAAAAGCTCTGGCCACAGCTCAAACGCGACGATCCCATCGTTAAGCAACTGCTGGCCGAGGTCAAGCAGCGGGAGTATGATGGTTATGCCTATGAGGCCGCCGAGGCCTCCCTGGAGCTGCTGGCCCAGCGGCTGCAGAGGACCCTGCCGGAGTTGTTTAAGCTGCACGGCTTCCGGGTGATTGTAGAGAAGCACGAAGAGAACGGTCAACCCTACGCTGAGGCGACCATAAAGCTGGAAGTCAACGGCGCTACCCTGCACACCGCTGCCGAAGGCACCGGCCCGGTCCACGCTCTGGACCAGGCCCTGCGTAAGGCCCTGACCGAGAAATACCCGGCCCTGGCCAAGCTTCAACTGACCGACTTCAAGGTGCGGGTTCTGGATACCACCCGGGGCACCGCCACTACCGTCCGCGTGCTGATTGAGACTACTGATGGGGAAAAGACGTGGGGCACGGTAGGGGCGCATGAGAACATCATTGAGGCCAGTTGGCAGGCCCTGGTGGACAGTCTCATTTATGGACTGCAGCGGCAGATAGCTAAGGGACAGGATAGCAGTGACTCACCACCTGGTAGTAACCACATCCCGCCGACCAGCGCCGAAACTGATAGTTGAGGCCGGCCAATGGGCGCAGCGCCTGGAGGCGAAAGCCGTACCTCGTGGGGATTGCAGCCTGCCGACAATCGCGGCCCAGGAAAACGTAGCCGGCATCCTGGTCGTCGGTGCTAACCGGCCCATCTACTATGAGCCCGACCGCGGCATACAGTACTTCTTCCACCCCAGTATGGCTAAGGTCCGCATCCACAATATCAAAAGCGGCCGCGGCGACCCGATGATCACTGCCATGGGCTTGGCCGACGGAGATGAGGTGTTGGACTGCACCTTAGGCCGCGGGGCAGATGCCATCGTGGCCAGTTGGATAGTAGGCCCGAAAGGCAAAGTGGTGGGCGTAGAAAAAGTGCCCCTACTGGCCCAGCTAACCATTGATGGGCTGCAAAACTATGAGATTAAACCAACCGATGTGGCGGCGGCCCTACGGCGCATTCAGGCCCACCCGGCTGATTACAACCACTATCTTCCTAAGTCGGGGACAGACAGCTTTGACGTGGTCTATTTTGACCCCATCTTTGATGAACCGCTGGAACGCTCCCAGGACATGGCTGTCCTGCGCGCGCTCGGTGACGAGGAGCCGGTCAGTGTAGAGGCCATTGAGCAGGCCTTACGCGTAGCCCGCCGGGCGGTAGTTATCAAGCAGCGAGCCGGCACTGCCCTGTGGCAGCAATTACCTTTCTCGGTCCAGCTCACCTCCGGCACCACCAGCCGTATTGAATATGGAGTTATATCTGTATAGGCACTGTGTCGGGTTGGTAGGCCCGGCATTTCTGCCGCGACCGTAGCGGGCCAGAATTCCTGCCTTCGCCGTACAGACAGCTTCTGCGAGCAACCGCTACGCTCAAGCCTCCTCCGCCATCCGCTTTCGCGAGAGAGCCATAGCTTCAGCGAAGGCTCTAGTGGCCTTATGGCT
>JALGTV010000230.1 GCA_029821215.1 Candidatus Zipacnadia bacterium
CTGGCGGCAGCCGACATCATTATGGTATGTCAGTCACGCTGGAGCGTGCCGTTATTCACATGTAATACAGCCGCAGACCTTTGCTTCGAAAGGAAGCCTGACCGTTGACTGAGTGGCTACTTGAGGCTATCCGTGATCTGCCCCTGGAATGGAAGGTTATTATTCTCTCCGCGGCGCCAATCAGCGAGGTCCGCGGCAGCATTCCCGTCGGTCTGGCCCTGGGTATGCCGCTGAGTTCCCTGCTGCCGCTGGCGGTGATTACCAATATCGTTTCAGTGCTGCCGGTAGTGCTGGGCTTTAACTGGGTCGCCGACCGGTTGGCCGACAAGCCCATACTGGGGGGCATCATTAGCCGCTTGATTCGGCGGGCCCGCTCCAAGGAACAGATGGTGCGCAAATATGGCGTGTTTGCCGTGACTGTATTTGTGGCGATACCGCTGCCAGTTACCGGCGCATGGACTGGTAGCTTAGTGGCAGCAGTCTTTGGCATGCGTTTCTGGCAGGTAGTGTTGTGCCTGACGTTAGGGGTAATAATTGCCACTATCATCGTGACTTCCTTGAGCCTGGCCGGCATTCACGCCTTTGAGATAATGAAAGTTGCCGGCTAACTGCAGTTCAAGCGTTGACTACACCATCAGAGCGTGATATATTGGACATACCTATCCAGCCTACTGGTCGGTAGTAGGATGATTTTGTTATGCCGGTACTGGACACCATCTGGCAATTTATACTCAGTATCACGTGGATTGACGTCATTGATATTGTACTGGTCAGCGTCTTAATCTACTACGTGGCCGCCGTACTGCGCCGGACCCGGGCCGTCTCGCTGATCAACGGTATAATTGTATTCCTCCTGTTGTATTTGTTGTCGCGGCCGCTGCCTACGCTTAACTCGCTGCTTAAGGGTTTTGCTGCGGTAGGGGTGGTCGCCCTGCTGGTCATCTTCCAACCGGAGCTGCGTATGGCCCTGGAGCGGTTAGGGCGCGGGGGGCTGCTGGGCGGTGGTCTGCTCCGTTTGGCCGGTGCTCAGCGCCAGCAGGTCATCAACGATGTGGTAGATGCCGCTGTTCAGCTTGCGCAGAAGGGCATAGGGGCATTGATAGTCCTGGAGCGGCAGACCGGGTTGATAGACATAACTCGCACCGGTAAGACTATCAATGGCCGCGTCTCGGTGGATCTGCTAACTACCATCTTTTATCCAGGTACTGCGCTACACGATGGGGCCGTGGTAATACGCGACGACCAGGTCGTTGCGGCGGCCTGTGTGTTGCCTCATTCTGAGAGTCCGGCTATATCCACCTCTACCGGCATGCGTCATCGGGCTGCCCTGGGACTGGCCGAACGGACCGACGCTGTGTGCATAGTGGTATCAGAGGAGACCGGAGCCATATCTATGGCCGCGGATGGCACCCTCTCTCCCCGCCTGGAGCGAGCCCAACTCACCGAGCGATTGATGGGTCTGTTTGAGGCAGAACAAGAGCGCAGCCGGTTCTTTTTCTGGCGACGATAGTACCCGAGAGTACTCAGAACATTGTAACGGTTAAGCTATGGTAAGAATCCTCCAAATGTTGAAGCACCAGTGGCTGCTGAAGCTTCTTTCTCTGGCTTTAGCTGTTTCGTTGTGGGCTTACGTGCGTAAAAACCCCCAGTGGCACAAAGAGATACTGAGACCGATTACCTGCATCAATATCCCGCAGGGACTGGCAGTGCTCCGCATCCAGCCCGAGCATATTAACGTCATCCTGGAAAGCAAACAGGCAATTGGCGAGGATATGTTGGCCGCTATCCGGGTAGTCGCTGACCTGAGTGGAGCAAAGATAGGCGAACAGCGCGTGACCGTGGAGCCGCGCGGTCTGCCTCATGTTGTGGATGCTACCCTTGATACCTTCCTCGTCAGCGTCACTCTTGACAAGTTGGTCAGTGACCAACGACCGGTTAGGGTTGAAAGTCGCGGGCTTCCGGCTGAGGGCTACGGCGCCCGCTCCCCTGATGTCCGCCCCAATCAAGTAACCATCACCGGCGCCAGTAGCCTGGTGCGCTCTGTGGACAAAGTAGTCGCCGTAGTGGATATATCGGGATACAGTGCTACGGCTGAAGTTGAGGTTGAGGTAGAAGCCCGTGACGAACGCAATATAGCTATTAGTGGCCTGCGCATAGAACCGGCCCGCGTCCAGGTCACTGTGCCCATCACTCAAGTAGCGGTGCGTAGTGTATTGGTCAAGCCTGACCTGAGCGACCCCGCACCCGGCTATCAAATCAGCTCGGTACAGGCCAGTCCCAACACAGTAGCCATTACTGGCGACGCCGACAAGGTTAAGGCCGTAGAGTACTTGGGGACTAAACGCATTGATATTTCCCAAGTGCGCGGCAAGCAGACTTTCACCGTTGACATAGATCTTCCCGCCGGTATCAGGTCCATGGGAGTAGGAGCGGTCAGCGTGACCGTCACAGTGGAGAAGCTTCCGGGGCCGCCCCCAGAAACTGCGGCGGAGGAATCGGCCCATCCGGGAGTAGCCGAGGAGAAGCCCGCTGAAACCCAGCCCGAACCCCCTGAGCCTGTGCCCCCAGAAGATGCCCCCCCTTCTGCTCGCAGTGCCCGATGACTGAGGGGCTAAGGTTGCCGCTCGGCCAGCTTGCGCACCCTCAATCTGACCGGCTGCTTCCAGGGTATGGGCGTACATCCGACGCATCAACTGTGACCCGCCATTGCTAACTGCTTGCTCCAGATATCTGACCGCCGGCTCGTACTGGCCGATGTTAGAGTAGTGAAATCCCAGGTTAAAATACGCCCGCGGATTGGTAGGATTAGTATCTATGGCCTGATGATAGGTGCCAATTGCCTCAGTGTTGTGGCCCATACTCCACTGCAGCCAGGCGATGTCGCCATAGGTTTCTACCCGGTCCGGTTGCATAAAGACTACCACTTGCAAGCAGCGAATAGCCTGGTCATAGTCACCCCGATGCCACCACCAGTCGGCCTCAGTTATGAAGACGTCAGCGACGGATTCCCAGATGAAGCTGTTAGTCAATGGTCCGGCGAGCTGCTCTGCTCCGGTGGCAGATCTCTCCAGCGGGGGCACAGTGGCTGGAGTCGCCAGCGCAGCCGCAATCACCTGCGCCAGAAAAGGGGGCTGCGCGGCCTGGCTATGATTGAGCAGTGCCCACGCATGGGGCGTCCCGATTCGCCACAGGCCCATTATGGCGTAGTACCGGAGCCACCTCGGCGCACTGATTAAGGCGGCCCGGGCCGCAGGCAACCCCTGCTCATCGCCCAGGTAAGCCAGAGCAATACCCGCATGTAAGCGCACGGTTCTGTCATTATCGTGCCTAGCAGCCCACAGGGCATCTGCTGTCTGGGGGTTGCCAATCTGACCCAGCACAAAAGCAGCCCGGGCCCGGTTAGACGGCTCATCGCTGTTAAGTACTTTCAGTAGATATGGTACTACCTCACGGTGCCCCCACAGCATATCCAATGGTGCCCACGGCGGCCGACCGGGACGATGGGCCAATTCATTCAGAACAGGCGAGTGAATCCCCGGCAGCCCCTCGCCAAAATCAGTAGCCCCAGTGCCCGCTACTTGTTGGGCGCAAACAGGACAATACACGGCTGACCATACTACGGTACAGAAAACAATGGTAATTACCAGACGCATGGTCTATTCACCTCAACCATCACTCAGGATAAGGACAATATAGTATTGACAACTGGGCCCGCAGCCAATTACCGCACCGCCGCTTAGGGCACGGTCAGAGTGAAATCAATACCAGTGAGCACCCGGCCTCCGCCTAACAGTTCCACATCCCGACCGATGGACTTACTCCCGTAGGTGACCTCAATGCGGTAGCGGCCCGGCGGGACAAATAGATAGTAGTAACCTGCGGCATTGGTGGTGGTTTGCCCTAACTCCTCGGCGCGATCCCGCTCAAAAGCAGTGACCGTGGCACCAGAGTTATCCGCAGCACCCAGCAGAGTCACCTGACCGCTGATGGTATATGGTACCGGAGGTGGCTCAGGCGATTCGCGGGAGAGCAGTATCCGCAAATCAGCCATACCGGGGGTGACCATAACAGTGTCCTGATACTGGTCGTAGCCGTCGGCAGTTACCATGATGTCCCTCTGCCCCACCGTCACGTCCGGCACTGAGAATATGCCATCGGCATCGGCAGTGACTGCGGGCTGGCTGCCCATTTGTACGCTGGCGCCCGGCACGGGTGTCTGGGTACGCAGGTCTAACACTTCACCATTGACCGTAATCGTAGTACTGCCGCTGATGAGTTGAAAATCCAGGGGCGAGTTGCTG
>JALGTV010000231.1 GCA_029821215.1 Candidatus Zipacnadia bacterium
TAGATATTGCTAAAAACTTGTTCTGCCCAACAATCACCGAAAGAGAATTATCAGTGAGTACCAGCGGGTAAATAGCTACCGACAAATGGGGGCAGGGTGAATGCGTCCATGCGCCTATCTGACACTACGATCTCAACAGCCCTCCTGATGACCGTAATCTCAGGCTGCGCCATATGCGCCTCGTCCCATCTCATTAGACTAATTTGTACTTGCTCATCAGCGACTGGGACCGCCCTAATCTGATGGCTCCGACAACGCTGGTTACATTTTAATTATGCGGTTTTGCAGATAAATAGCCATCAGGGGGAGGAATTGGTGTATCGGGCAAAGAATATAATAATTAGTAAAATTTGCAGTAGATAAGAAGCCGTACCTAAAACTTCAGCTTACAAGCACCATACGGACCTGGAGGAGACCTGACAAACTGTTGGAGGAAGTAAGGGACGGCACGCCGCTGGGGCGCATCACAGGCTTCACGGCGGCGGACGACCGCCTGCCAGATTTCTTTGCGGAGGAGCCGCTCCCGCCCCATAATACTGTCTTTGATGTCTCGCATGATGAACTTGATACGATTTTTGACTTCTAACACCTGGCATAAAATTCATTCCTCCAATAGGCTTACGACTGCTATGCCAGCAAGAGTGGCCCGGGAGACTTATCTGAGATCATGGTTTAGCCAACAACCCGTCAGCAAACCCAGGTTTGGCGCCGATGCAGTTACCCTTATCCTAACTCTAAGCAATAATTGTTTTAGGGAACCGTTATGCACAGTTGTGCATAACGCTCCTCCGCAGATGGATAGGGAGAGAATGAAATGAAAGGAACACTGGGCGTTCCCGAAGCCCTACTAGAGCTGATTACTAATATCGTCTGATTCCAGCGCCCGCAATCAGTTCCAGTGCTGCGTGGACGAATGGGAGAATTCCGGTCGCCTGCTGGCCGTGCAGGTTTCAACGGGCGGCTTAAGCCTCACCGCTCTGGTCACGCACGAGTCGTTCAAGGAATTGGGGATAGAGGTAGGCACCGACCTATATTGCACCTTCAAGAGCTCCGCCGTTCACTGCTTCTGAAGCCACTGCCGGTCACCGAGGTGGCTGGTCAAATCCCCCAGGAAAGCGGCCGCATCAGCGGCATCGGCGGCTCGATGGTCCAGGCTGAGTGATAAGTAAACGCTGGGCCGGGCCACCACTGCTTTATTGACCACCATAGGCCGTAGCTTTATACTCCCCACCGCCAGGATAGCCGTTTGCGGCGGGCTAATAATCGCCTGGAACCAATCTACTGCTGCAGGGCCGAGATTGCTAAGGGTAAATCCGGCGCCTTGCTGGAGAGAGGCCCGCAGCCGTCCCCGCCGCGCCAGGTCTATCAACTCGGCAGTTTCCTCAGCAATCTGCTGCAGGCTCTTGGTATCCGCGTCAAAGATGGTAGGCAGCAGCACACCCTGCTCGGTAGCCACGGCAACCCCGATGTTTATGGACTTTAAAACCTTCAGACCCTCTTCATCCCCCCACGCATTCAGGCGGGGATGATCACCAATAATGGAGGCTACTGCCTTAATGAAGTAGTCATTATAGGTAGGCACCAGTCCTTCGGTACTAGCCTGCTTGCGCTCTTCGCGCACTTCCATCAACTCCCCGACATCAGCCAGAATCACCGTGGAAAACTGGGGAATATCGCGCAAACTGCTATGCGTGCGCTCGCCGATGGCCTGGCGGATGCGGGTGTGTGCTACTACTTCATACTCCGGCTCTGTTAGATGGCTTTGTTCAGGCATAAATCTATGCTCCTGTGCCCGGCGTAGTTTCAGAAGCCTAATGGCTTTTAGATAGTATTATAATTACCGCAACCAAGATGCCGCCCAATAGTGCCAACAAGGTGTACTTTTTGTGCGTCCTTTCCGCCTCAGGCAGCAAGTGAGTAGCCCCCACGTAAACCAACGCACCGGCGGAAAGCGCCAACAGCAGTCCCAGAGTTGATCGTCCCAACCCACTGATGAACGGATAAGACACTACCGTGCCTACTGGCGTTGATATAGCGGCAGCCAAGAATGCGTATACCGAAGCAACTCTTATATTAAAGCCACTTTGTCTCAATAACAGGAACGTTATTATGCCTTCGGGAAACTCGTGCAGGATCATCCCGGTGGCCGCTAATACGCCGGTAAATGTACTGGCGCTGAAAGTCACTGAGTAGACAACTCCATCCACAAAGGAGTGAAAGCCAATCCCCAAGGCCGCTACCACTCCTACCGTACGATACCTATCGGCTTGCTTCCCGCACACAAATCCCTCCAGGTATCTATTAGTCAGGTGAAGCATTAAGAACCCCGCCAAAAGAAACGCCGGTGCCGTCGGGTTCATCTTCAACGATTCGGGGATAATGTGGAGGAAGGGCACGGCGATGAGTACCCCGGCGGCAAAACAGATAAAGTAGGCTATCGCCTTCCGGCCCCATTGCTCATACTTCCTGATTACGTATATTCCCGTGGAGGTGATCAGACAGGCCAGTAAGCTGGCTATAAGCGGCGGCCAATAGCTACTCATCGGTATCTAACATCCCCTTGTGGTGATACGACTAAAATGAACCAGTCATCATGAGAAGAGCATCTCCTAATATTATATTCCCGAGCCCAATCGCTGACTATTCTGTGGGCGGGATATCAAGCTTGATATACAGCTCGCGCAGCGCTTCGGGATCAGGGGCAGAGGGCGCTCCGCTCATCAAGTCCTGGGCGCGCTGGGTCTTGGGGAAGGCCATAACCTCGCGAATGGTCTTCTCCCCACACAGCATCATCACCAGCCGATCAAACCCCGGGGCAATACCTCCGTGGGGCGGGGTGCCATACTCAAACGCTCGCAGCAGGAACCCAAAGCGACGCTCTGCCTCCTCGGCATCAATACCCAGGACATCAAAAACCTGCTGCTGAATGTCGCG
>JALGTV010000232.1 GCA_029821215.1 Candidatus Zipacnadia bacterium
CCCAGCTATGTGAGGAGGACAAAACATAGTGCTCACCGACCAGGTAGCCATTGTAACCGGAGCGGGGCGAGGGATTGGCCGGGTAATTGCCTTGACCCTGGCCGATCGGGGCGCGAATGTGGTGATAAACGATGTGGATGGGGAATCTGCTCAGGCGACTGCAGCTGAGATTGAGCAGCAGGGGCGCGAGTCTTTGGCCTTCGTGGCCGATGTGACTGACGAAGCCCAGATTGAGCAGATGGTAGGGACCGCTGTGGACAAGTGGGGGCGAGTGGATATACTGGTCAATAACGCCGGCATCACGCGCGATAGCCTGCTGGTGCGGATGAAAGAAGACCAGTGGGACGCAGTGCTGGATGTCAACCTGAAGGGCGCCTTTATCTGTAGTAAGGTGGTGGCGCGGCCGATGATGAAGGCGCGGGGAGGGCGGATCATCAATATTGCCTCGGTGGTCGGTTTGATCGGCAATGTTGGTCAGGCCAATTATTCCGCTGCCAAGGGCGGCCTACCGCGGCATCACCTGTAATGCTGTGGCCCCGGGCTTTATTGAGACGGCCATGACTCAGCAATTATCTGATGAGGCGCGTGAGGCATTACTTAGCCAGGTACCACTTGGCCGGCCCGGCACCCCCCAGGATGTAGCCGCAGTGGTAGGCTTCCTCGCCGGTCCAGAGGCTGCATATATCACCGGCCAGGTTATTAACATTGACGGCGGAATGGTGATGTAATATACTACCACACCTATTGGGATTAGCATACCAAAAACATGTAGGGAGGCACAGATAGATGGCTTTGTTTGAGCGAGTAAGAGAAGTTATCGTGCGGGAGCTATCCGTTCCCGAGAGTCAGGTGACCGAAGACGCTACCTTTGATGGCGACCTGCGCGCTGACTCGTTAGATGTGGTGGAATTGGTTATGGCGCTGGAGGACGAATTTGACATTGAGATTCCCGAGGAGGATGCAGAAAAAATACAAACGGTGGGTGACACGGTACGCTATTTGGAAGAGAAGCAGGCGGGTGGATAGGCAGGTAAGTAATAGACCTGGCACCTATCCTCGTGCAAACAGCAAAGGCGAATTGTACTTCTGATATGAACAAGCGAGTAGTAATCACGGGTGTTGGAATAATATCGCCGGTAGGCCACAGCGTCGCGGAGTTGTGGGAAGCGGTGTGTGAAGGGCACTCGGGCATCAGTCACATAACCCACTTTGATGCCACCGACTACACCAGCCACATTGCCGCCGAGGTCAAGGATTTTGACGCCCCGCGGTGGATTGATGCAAAACTGGCTAAGCGCTGTGATCGCTTCACTCAGTTTGCCCTGGCCGCCGCCGGAATGGCAATAGCAGAGGCCGACCTAAAAATCAATGAAAATAATTGTCACCGAGTGGGGGTGTTAATCGGCTCAGGCATCGGAGGGATGGAGACCTGGGAAGAACAGCACAAAATTCTCCTCACCAAAGGCCCCTCTCGTGTCTCGCCGTTTCTGGTGCCGATGATGATAATAAATATGGCATCAGGACTGGTGGCTATGGAAACCGGGGCTATGGGCCCCAACTCGGCAGTGGTCACCGCCTGTGCATCGTCAGCACATGCCATTGGTGATGCTTACGAGATAATCAAGCGAGGCGCGGCTGACGTGATGATCACCGGTGGGTCCGAAGCTACCGTCACGCCGACGGCCATGGCCGGCTTTTGCCAGGCCCGAGCACTGTCCACCCGTAATGACCAGCCGCAGCAGGCTTGTCGCTCCTTTGATCGCGACCGTGACGGCTTCGTGGTAGGTGAGGGAGCGACCATTATGATTATTGAGGAGCTGGAGCATGCACGCCAGCGCGGCGCGTCAATCTGGGGAGAAATCGTCGGCTACGGGATGAGCAGTGACGCCTACCATCTAACCGCCCCGCATCCCGATGGGCGCGGAGCCTACCTGGCCATGCAAGCTGCCCTGGATGAGGCTGACTTAACACCCCAGGACATTGACTATGTCAACGCCCATGCGCCAGCGACGGTAGAAGGCGACGCTATGGAGGCCCAAGCACTGGCAAATATGTTTGGTGACAAGGTACCCATCTCGTCTACCAAGCCCATTCATGGTCACCAGTTGGGGGCGGCGGGCGCTACCGAGTTGACGGTGTGTCTGCTGGCAATACGTGAGGGGCTGATCCCTCATACTACCAATTGCGACCATCCCGACGAAGCTTTCGCCGACAGTATAGATATAGTCCGCCAGCAGCCCCGGAAGGCCCAAGTAACGACAGCTATGTCTAACTCGTTTGGTTTTGGCGGCCATAATGCCACCGTTATAGTGACACGCTGCAAGGAGGAGGCCTGACTAAGGTAATTCGGGTAAATGAGACTACATTGGACCCTGTCCAGTGGCAAAACATCGCTGACCGGTTAGGTCTGCCTGACATAGATTTACACCTCCTCCGGCAGGCTTTTGCCCATAGCTCGTACGTGCGTGAGCACCAGACGGAAGAAATACACTCCAACGAACGGTTGGAGTTTTTGGGCGATGTCGTGTTAGATTTGATAATTGCTGAGCACCTGTACACAGAAGCTCCTGACCTGGCCGAAGGCCAGCTAACCCGAATTAAGGCACAAATAGTTCAGGAACGAACTCTGGCCCAAGTAGCTCGCCAGTTGAAGCTGGGAGAATACCTATTGCTGAGCCACGGCGAGGAGGACAGTGGCGGCCGGTATAAGAGTAAGCTGTTGGCCGACGCTCTGGAGGCACTCATCGGGGCCATATATGTTTGCCTGGGGTTGGAGATAGCCCGCGAGTTCGTGCTGGATAACTTTGGCCCGCTGCTGGCCGAAGGACAAAGCAGTGGTCCTCTCCCCTATGACCACAAGAGCCATCTGCAGGAATTGATACAAGCTCACACCAAACAGACTCCTGCGTATATTACGGTGGCTGCAAACGGGCCACCACACGACCGCACTTTTATTGCTGAGGTGCGGTTTGGTTGCTGAGGTGCGGTTTGGTGATTTGGTGCTGGGGGAGGGCAGTGGCCCCAGCAAGCAGGATGCTGAACAGGCGGCTGCCCAGCAGGCGCTCAGTAACAAGCCGCGCTGGCTGGCTAATCTGGAGGAGGCAGCAGAATAGGGGGTGGCAGCCGACAGGGCGCATAGGTTAAGTGAAGCCGGGAATTGTCCTGACTATAATTACCGTGATGCTATTGGCCCTGGGGGCGGCAGATGCCGCAGTCAAACC
>JALGTV010000233.1 GCA_029821215.1 Candidatus Zipacnadia bacterium
ACTCTGCACAAGAGGATGGTTACGATGGCCTTTTCTGATTCCAAAGAGCTTCGCATTCACATGATTGGTAATGCTCACCTGGATCCGGTGTGGCTGTGGGACTGGCGGGAGGGCCGCGAAGAGGTATTGGTAACCTGCTGGAAAGAGCACTGGAGTAGAAACTGACAGCGAGCACCAAAGGAGGCAATTAGATTGGCCCCGACAAAATATGCCATCGGGCTGGACTTTGGCACTAATTCAGTGCGAGCTTTGATAGTTGATGTGGGTACCGGCCAGGAGGTGGCCACCAGCGTCCACCACTACCAGCACGGTGAGCAGGGCATTGTAACCGACCCAACTAATCCCCACATCGCTCGCCAGCATCCTCGTGACTATCATGAGGGGTTGGAGGATAGTGTGACTGCCGCCCTGCAGCAGGCCCAGTCAGTGCCGGAGTTTGCTGCGGAAAGGGTCATCGGCATCGGTGTTGATACCACCGGGTCCACCCCCCTGCCCGTGGACCAAGACGGGGTGCCCCTGGCTTTCCACGAACATTTCCAGGATAACATAAATGCTCTGGCCTGGCTGTGGAAAGATCACTCCTCCATGGCCGAGGCCGAACAGATTACCCGCCTGGCCGCCCAGCACCGGCCCCAATACCTAAAGAAGTGTGGCGAGACTTATTCGTCCGAGTGGTTCTTCTCCAAGATTTGGCACTGCCTGAACGTAGCTCCCGAGGTTTTTGCTGCCGCATATAGCTGGGTGGAATGCTGCGATTACATTCCCGCCGTGCTGGTCGGCGACACCCGTCCCGAAAACATCAAGCGCAGCGTTTGTGCCGCCGGGCACAAGGCTATGTATTGCGAAGAATGGGGCGGGCTGCCGGACGATGAATTTCTAACTCTGTTGGATCCAAAGCTGGGTGAGCTGCGGGGCCGACTGTATGAGAAGGCCTACGCCTCAGATATTACTGCCGGCCAGCTCAGCAAGCAATGGGCAGAAAAGTTAGGACTGCCCGCAGGTATTCCGGTGGCTGTCGGTGCTTTTGATGCTCATTATGGTGCGGTGGGATCGGGAGTAGCGCCCGGCATATTAGTGAAAATCATCGGCACCTCTACTTGTGACATCACGGTAGCGCCGAAAACCGGCGATAGCCTTTACATTCCTGGCGTATGCGGTATCGTAGACGGCTCGGTTCTGCCCGGCTACTACGGCATTGAGGCCGGCCAGTCAGCAGTGGGTGACATTTTCAACTGGTTCGTCACCCATATTTGTGAAGGCGACGGCAACTTGCACGATGAACTTACTGCTGAGGCTGGTGCGCTCAAGCCGGGCCAAAGCGGTCTACTGGCCTTGGACTGGAACAATGGCAACCGGACCATACTGGTGGATGCCCGGCTGAGCGGGCTATTGTTGGGCCAGACGCTACAGACCACCCGCGCCCAGATCTATCGGGCCTTGATTGAGGCTACCGCATTTGGCGCTCTGACCATCCAGAACCGATTAGAGGAGTATGGTGTACCCATTGACCGGATCATTGCCTGCGGCGGTATCGCTGACAAAAATCCCTTGTTAATGCAAATATACGCCGATGTAACCGGCCGACCCATCCACATATCCCGCTCGGCCCAAACCTGTGCCCTGGGTGCGGCCATCTTTGGGGCGGTAGTCGCTGGCCATGAGGTTGGAGGATACGAGACTACCGAGCAGGCCCAGGCAGCTATGACCGGCCTCAAAGATAAGGTCTACGAGCCGAAAGCCGACAATCAGGCTGTCTACAGGCAGTTATACAAGCTCTACAGCCGGCTGCACGATAGTTTCGGAGTAGAAGGGCATAGTGACTCGCTATATGATGTGATGAAGAAGCTGCTGGATATCAAACAGCAGACGTCATCATAAACAATCCCCGCGGGCATAACATCGGGTGATAAAACATGCTTGACGACCTTAAACAGCAGGTATACCGCGCCAATATGACCTTGCACCGCTCGGGGCTGGTTCTGCTGACCTTTGGTAACGTTAGTGGGCTGGATGCCGAGGCGCAGTTGGTAGCTATTAAGCCCAGTGGGGTCAGCTATGAGGAGTTGCAGCCCGAGCAGATGGTGGTACTGGACCTGGATGGGGTGGTGGTAGAAGGGGACTTGCGCCCGTCATCGGATACGCCGACCCATCTGGAGCTGTACCGTCAGTTTCCCGGCATTGGCGGGATAACCCATACTCACTCTACCTACGCCACCGCTTGGGCTCAGGCCCGCCGCCCCCTACCCTGTTACGGTACCACCCACGCTGACTACTTTCGCGGCCCGGTACCTCTAACTAATAACCTGACCACCGAGGCGTTGACGGGAGATTATGAACTGGAGACTGGTAAGGCTATCGTGGCGGCATTTGAGGATATTGACCACCACCAGGTGCCAGGCGTCTTAGTAGTCAGCCATGGTCCCTTCACCTGGGGAAGCTCACCCGCCGAGGCCGTAGAAAACGCTATCGTCCTTGAACAGGTGGCATTGACCGCGACCCTAACTGAGAGCCTCCAGCCTCAAGCCAGAAGCATAAGCTCCCAACTACTGGACAAACATTTTCTGCGCAAACACGGCAAAGACGCGTATTATGGGCAAGCCCGGTAGGAGCGG
>JALGTV010000234.1 GCA_029821215.1 Candidatus Zipacnadia bacterium
CCTGCTGCTCGGCCTGATATCCTAACATATCCATTACCCCTCTATTTTATTGGCACTACAGCCATATTCTATCCCTATTCACCCAACTTCGCAACCATTCTACTTTCCGGCCGGATTTATAGTTCGTTGTTGTCGTCACAGCTCACAGGCTGAAAGCCTATGCGAATAACGACGACGCGCCAAGTCTCCCAGCTAACTGCTATATAGCAAGGCCATCACAACAAAGGTCATCCCCATGCTGCCCGTCGCGAATCCGGCTATCAGAGCGCCTGGAAAGGAGAACACAACGTAGAAAACACCTGCGCCGAATAGAAGAGCCATGCCCATCGCCACTCCCAACCACCTCGGTACAGCAGACGGCGAATCTGCTCTCTTGAACCCGTCCGGAACGCGTCCGATCATGAACTGCCAGGGGGGTTAATCTTCTGAGAAGTTTCGCGTAATCACGCACCCCGCAAAACCATCGGTAATAGATAACGCGTATCAAGAAGATAGCCCATGCGACCAATCCCAGAAGTATACCAGTACCCCAAAGACATAAGGCAAGCAAATCATAGCTCCCAATGATCATCAGCGTCATACCGCCGGCAAACAGCACCGCGATAGGTATTCCTACCAAGGTTAAGAACACCGCGAAGTAATAACTGCGCAGACCCGTTCGCTGCCAGATTCTTAGCTGCCCGCGTCTCACAACAAGGCCAAAAGGAATGAGCATCCACAGAATGACCAGTACCCACATCTGTGCTGACATATAATCACTCACCCTCAGAAAGCAGTTGCTCGCACAAGCCGGTGATTGTAGTGACAAAGTCCTCGGTCTAGCTTAGCCACTTCATAACCTCGGCTTGCTCCACTTCGGCAAAGTCGGCGTAATCAGCCATAGTTCGCTTTTGCGCTAACTGATGCAAGGTCCGGCTGTATACTGTTGGTATCAGGCGTGATTTGACGAATGCTCTGTCGAATTCGGAGATAATGTCAGCATAGCTGCGCCGCTCGATGCCCTTAGTAGCCAATAGAGCTTGAGTAGCATAGAATACCGCGTAATACAATCGGCTAACGGTAGCCAAAGTATGACCCTCTGTGGCCAGGACTTTCGCCTCTTTGAGGGCCTCAGCGGCCCGTGACAGGCGATGCCGGACGAGTGTGGCTCTCGATTCACTCACAAGGGCACTCCCTCCTCACGAATCGCTTGAGCAAAGCCAGTTATCTGTATGAGGGAATATTTCCACTGGTCAACACCAAAAGTTGTCACGTTCAACACCACCCCGGTATCTATGCACAGATCGCTTTCTATTCTGATCAAAAACTCCTCCTCCGATGAGGAAAGATTCCTGTCAAAAAGCAACCACAAATCCAAGTCAGATTCGGCGATGGCTTCACCGCGGACCTTGGAGCCAAACAACCGAGCCTCCATCAATCGGCCGCCCCAACGGTCGCGGACAGCCCTGAGAAAATCTCGCACAGCCTGCAGCTCGGTCTGTGTCAGTACCGCCTCTATCTCAGACATATCTTCACCCTCCCCTCATGCCACAGAAGTTGTGGCAGCAATCACCGGTTGCAACCCGGGACCGCTGTTACTCATGGCCCGGCAATGAGACGCTGGGCAAACAGGTCCTCGAACCGCTCCCCATCAACGTCTACCGCTACAGACGCGTTGGGTTCTCCGGCGATCTCTACACATTCGCCGACTGGATGATCGTCTTCCGGGATAGTATATACCTTCACCCGTTTCGGTTCCAGCTTCACCAAATCAGGGGCGAAAGTGACCGCCACCGCTAATGGGTCGTGAAGAATAGGTTCAATCTGGTCCCGGGCAGCCTGCCACGCCCGGATTAGTTCCCCCATCAACCTGGTGCTGGCGGTGCCGGCTTGCTGCAACTGCGCATGCCGCTGGGGGCGATAGCGACAGCGCAGAGTGACATCCAGCGGCACCAGAGTCTTGGTCACTGGCAGGTCCAGTACATAAGCCGCCGCGGCCGGATCGGAAGCGATGTTGTATTCCACTTTTCTTTCAGTGTGGAAGGTGCCGCCCATGATCACTATTTCTTTTACCATCTCGGTCAGGCCTGGCTCAGCGGCAAAGACAGTAGCGATATTGCTTAGCGGGCCTATGGGCACCAGAACTACCTCGCCAGGATACGATTTGATCGTTTCAATCAGGAGCTGTATGCCATCACCACAGGGTTGGGGGTCGTCAGGACTAAGCACTGCAGCCTGGTTGATAGTAGCTTCGTTGGCGGCAGAGCCATCAAATCTATCAGCCCAGCCAGCAGCTACGGGAATTGCTTCTCTTCCCCACGTCCGCAGCATCTTGGCAGCAATACAGGCCCGTAGCAACGGATCAAAATGAACCGTCGTCACCGCCAACAGCTCAATCTCCGGACTATTAAGAGCTAAGGCCAGAGCCAGGGCATCATCAACATCGGTGCCGATGTCAGTATCCAGGATCATCTTGACAGAATCCATGGCTCTCACTTGTTCCCTTTAGTCTACACTCCCGAACTGGTAGAGGCCTCATCGCCAGCGCCGTTGTTGGGCCGTCCGGTCAGACGCCGTTTGACCAGCCGCCAGGCGGAGTGCATTTCCTCCACCTGCAACAGG
>JALGTV010000235.1 GCA_029821215.1 Candidatus Zipacnadia bacterium
AGGCACGCAGACAACCACGCAGTCATACTCCGAAAGCGGGACTTGGTTGAAATCAGCATAGGCGGCAATCAAATCATACTGGGCGGTCAATTCCTCTCGGCGAGATTCTCGCAGATCGCAAATTGCCACTCTGGCCCGACCTGTATTCAGAAAACACCGAGTATGGCGCTCGCCGATAGATCCCGCCCCTACTACCAATACTCGAAAATCAGACACAGTTATTGTCTCTCCTTTCCAGATTTACCGATTGTCCTCGGCACACATTCGCACCTATAAAGTTCTTTATTGATATGCTCAATCCCGGCTCGGCGAGGTAAGCAGTTCAGGTTAAGGCCGCGACCAACTGTCGTTGCTGCCGTTCACTGTCCACGGGGTGGCGGAGGTGGAAAAAACTATCTTGAGCGCTTGGCGTTGCTCCACTAGACGGAAGCCTTCGTCAATTTGCTCCGGAAGCAGAATGTGGGTCACAAATCGCTGCGGTTCCAGCACCCCGCGCAGAACCGCATTAACTATCCGGTCATGGCTTAATCCTTCATCGGTACGAGCATCAATGAGGCGCTCATCCTGGGGCAGCGGATGTTGCTCATAGGCGTGGGGACGAGACGCGTATGAGCCGATTATGCCCTGCGGGGCCAAAGCTCGTACCGCTGCCTGAACAATATCAGCGTTACCCGTAGTATCATAGATGCTGTCGGCGGGGGCGCCGAGCAGTTCCACAGCCTGGGCCGGCCAATTCTCCTGCCGGGTATCCACATACCCGTCAGCGCCGAAGGCCAGGACTTGTTCCTCAGCTTCCGGGCGGCGCCCGGCGACTACAATGCGGTGTGCTCCACTCAAATTGCGGGCCAAGTAGACTGCCGAAAGTCCCACTGGCCCGTGGCCGATAATTAGTAGCTGGCTGCCCTTTCCGACCTCTAACCTGTCGCAATAAGACATAACTTCCTTGAACGTTATGAGCACCACGGCGTGCGCGGAACTTATCGGTTCGGGTACTACTTGATGCCCACTGTGCACAAAGCCCTCAATGTCGGGTGTGCCGTCCTCTTTGTACGCTTGCAGGTCGGTCACGAGTCCATACTCGGCAAAGCCGCCCCAGTAAGAACCATAATCAGGCAAGGACAGCATCGGCCGCAGCACCCGATCGCCCGGCTGCAAATAACGCACATGCGGGCCTGTAGCCACCACTTCACCCACACATTCGTGTCCTAACAGCAATGGACAAGTACTGGCGTCCACGCCGGGGAAGACGCAGTCGCGTAGGTATTTATCGGTGGCGTTGCAGAGAGCGAAGTGGCTGACCCGCGCCAGAGCCTGATAGGAGCCTGGCGGGGGCGGTTCACCGACCTCCCGCCAACTCAATTCACCTGGCCGTTCGACAACTATGGCTTTCATTGATTATCCCACTCTAACACAATGCCCAGGCACTCTGCGGGCCGGAAGACCGCCAAGTTGTATGCCTCCTGGCATTGTGCGGCGGGGAAGTAATGGTTGATGAGGGGAACGGCCTGGAAGCGTCCCTCGGAGAGCCATTGCAGCATCTCGCCTTCATGTTTGCCCGTGCTGCAAGGGAAGAGGAATTCAACCTCTTTGGCATGGGCGGTATTGTAATGAAAGTCTACGCGACCCGGATACCAGCCCTGCCATACCACGCGACCGCCGTGGCGCACAAATTCCAGCGGCACATCTATGACCTGGGCCTTGCCCGTAGCTTCTACCGCTACGTCAAAGCCCTCCCGGCCCTGCTGCTTCAACCAGGCCTTGACGCCGCTTTTCTCTGTATAAGCCTCTGCGCCCAGTTGCTGGCCCAGTGCCGCGCGGCTTTCGCTGAGGTCGAGTCCTACCACGGTAGCGCCGACAGCCCGTGCGCACTGGAGGAAAGAAAGTCCAACTAACCCCAGGCCCACTACCAACACGGTTTCCTCTTGCGCGACTCGGGCCCGTGTCATACCGTGCCGCCCGGTGGCGTACAGCACAATCTGAGAAGCCTGGTCATCGGGCACATTCTCGGGGATAGGTAGTATAGACCCGGGCCGACTTATCACGCAACTGGCGTGCGTGCCCCAGACGATATTAAGCGGGGGTTCGAGGAGATGGGCGGATGAGCCTACGACTACCACCCGGTCGCCTGGCTTATACTCTGAGACAGCCTCACCCACCCATTCCACAACTCCCGCCCCCTGGTAACCAGTGATGAGTGGGAAAGTCCCGTTGTGTGTGCGAATCCCACGGAATATAGAGCCCTCGGTGCCGGCGCTGACGCCGTTGGTGTGCATAGAGACAACCACCTCGTCGGGGCCGGGATCCTCATAAGTCACCTCCAGCAACTCAGCAGTATCAGCCTGGGGAAAACAGACGGCTTGGGCCTTGAGCGGCATAAGTCATTCCTCCTTGATTCGGCAATATGCGCTGTTCAGACTTGGGTTCGCCCTCGTTGAACCTTACACCTTCCCCACAGCCTGGGACAATTCCTCTAGCTTGCCGGCATCCTTGCGACCTGGCCGGCTCTCCACTCCGCTGGAGATGTCCACTCCCGCCGGCTGGGTCTGGCTGACTGCATCTGATACATTCTCAGGCCCTAAACCGCCGGCCAGCATCACCG
>JALGTV010000236.1 GCA_029821215.1 Candidatus Zipacnadia bacterium
AATTTGGCTGCAGATGGGCACAGTGCCCGCTACTGCCCATCCCCAACGGTCTCCAGGGCCAGCTAAGGTGGGGGTGGGGCGGGCGGATCATCTGTATTTGCCTGGGCCGGTTTTTGCCCCCCCGTCGGTCTATCCAGAAGGCAAAATAGACTACGCTGTCATTGAGCAGTTGATTGCGCGGGCGGTAGAGGCGTTTGCGGGGCAGCCGGCGGACACGTTCTGGTCGGAGATGTTTGCGCCCAGCGACCGGGTCGCAGTGATGGTTGATGTCCAGGTCCCCCCCGTGCCCATTGTGCTGGTGGAGGGCATTATTGCCCAGCTTATTGAGGCAGGGCTGCAGCCGGAGAATATCCTGATCTTCGCCGGCGATGAGCGGGACCTGTTCGCCGCCGGGTTCTCGCTGCGTAAAGACCGGGTGGGGGTCAAGTGTTATGGAGCGGAATCAGTGGGGTACCGCCAGGGAATTAGCCGGATAGTGCTGGATATGTGTGACAGCGTCATCAATATCGCCAGCCTGCGCCCTAATTCCCAGTTGGGCATGACTGGAGCGATCTTTAATCACCTCAGTTGCATAGCGCATAGTCAGCGGGTCAGTCTGCAGGCCCAGCCTCAGTTGATACCTACGGTGGCTGCTGAGCCGATAGTACGGCAGCGTATGCAGCTTCACTTCCTGGCGGCCCTGCATCCGTATTATACAGTTCCCACCGACGCCTTTCCCCAGCCGCGGTGGGAGTATACCGGCTTGCTGGTTTCCACCGATCCCGTAGCGGTAGATATGGTGGGAAAACATATTCTGGAAGCGGAGCGCCGCCAGCAAGCCGGCCAGGGATGGCCGCTGGAGCCGCCGCCGGATTATCTGCAGGCGGCCGGCGAAGATCACCACCTGGGCCAATGCCATCCGGACCAGATTACTGTGGTCATCAACGGTCCCCGGAAGGATAGCTTCTTTGAGGCCGCTGCCAGTTGTCCTGGAGAGTAGGTGGTAGCTTGGGTGTGTTAGCCACGGCATCATGTCATGATCTTACCTCTTGGGTTATGGCAGGCTATGGGGAAGCAAGGCTTTCGTTCAGTCGGTGTTAGTGTCGGGGAATGAATAAGTCGCTACCGACAAAGGGACACGGACTGCACATAAGGTGGTATTATGGTCCTAAGGACTACTCATAATAGGAGGCTATCAAATGAGAAAAATAGACCAGGTCCGAACTTCTCTAATCAGGGAGATGGAACAATTCGAGATCATTGATTGCCATGAACATCTGGGTCCAGAAAGACAGCGAGTGGACAATAAGGTAGATTTCGTCAATCTGTTCTTTCAGGGTTATAACGATCTGCCTATTGCGGGAATGTCGCCTGAGCATGTTAACCAACTGCTCGACGACAGCTATCCGCTTGAGTACCGCTGGAGGTTGTTCCGTCCGTATCTGGACTTGATACGCTATGGGTCGTATGCTCGCGCTGCCTTCATTGCCCTCCGGGAACTGTATGGGTTTGATGATATCAATGATGACAACTACCTGGCGATATCCGAAGCTATGCAGGCAGCCAATAAGCCAGGCATCTACAACTGGATTCTGCGTGAGAAGTGTAATATCCGTTGCGCGCTCACGCAATGTGAGAGCACAGAAGTGGATGGGGATTTGCTCATCCCGCTTATGTATGTCATGCCCTACTGTGGGGTCAGAACATGGGAAGAAATTGTTCAGCGCGCCCGCGAGCTACAGCTACCTGTGAACAATCTGGATGATTATGAAGCGGTGATGGAAGCGGCTGTAGTCCGTTGGAAGAACGAAGGCGTGGTGGGGTTAAAGATGCAGTCATTCCCGTATCCCGAAACAAGTCGCGAGATGGCCTGGTCAGCGTTTGAAAGTCTGCGCACCGGCCGCCAGCAACAGCTTCCTGAGCTCAGTGTTCTGTATTCATACTTGATTGAGAAGGTAGCCGAAATTGCCGCCCGCCATGACTTGGTAGTGGCGGTGCACACTGGTGTGTGGGGCGATTTCCGTAACCTGGACTGCAAACACATGATTCCCATCGTCAGTCGCCATCCCAATACCCGCTTTGACATTTACCACGCGGGGATTCCTGCCTTCCACGATATAGCGCTTATCGGCAAAAACTTCGCTAATGTGTGGTTGAATCTGGCTTGGGCTCACATCGTCTCGCCGGCAATGACCCGGCAGGCTATGGCCGAGTGGCTAGACCTGGTGCCAGTGAACAAGATATTGGCCTTTGGCGGAGACTACCGGCCTTCGGCAGTTGACAAGGTCATCGGGCATTTGACCATGGCCCGGGAGAACATCGCTTCGGTGTTGGCAGAACGAATCGTAGAAGGTACAATGACCGAGCAGCAGGCAGTTGAGATCGCTCATAAATGGTTCTGGGATAACCCGATAGAGCTGTACGGCCTCGAGGTGTAGGTAGACAATTGTCACTGACGTCAAAGCGGCGCCCATTAGGGCGCCGTAATGTTTGGTGGTGCCGAAGGTCGGATTCGAACCGACACGGGCCAAAGCCCACTGCCTCCTGAGGACAGCGTGTCTACCAATTCCACCACTTCGGCAGTACACCTATTATAGGCCCCCCACA
>JALGTV010000237.1 GCA_029821215.1 Candidatus Zipacnadia bacterium
TCCTCATCCCCTTCATATACGTACCAGCTATTCGAACAAATGCCACCGGTATCGGAGGTTTCCAGACTCAAATGGTGCAGTTCGTTGTACTCGATGATTACGCGGCCAAAGCCACTGGCTAAACCAATACCAAAGCGGGCCGTGTGATGAATCAAGTTGTGTGATATGACATTGTTTACGCTGCTGATACCAAAAAGTGCAATCCCGGCAGCGTGCTTTTCGATGATCCCGCAATGGTGAATATGGTTACGGGAAATGACATTCTCAACGACCTTAGGCCATGCCTTCACCACTTTCTCATGGTCTTCGGGATGCTCATGCCACTCACTGGGCGGTGGAGTGTCGCTCGACGTGAGGTGCTGCTTCCAGTAACCCGGATGGAAGCTAGCCAAGAAGATGCCGTACCCACCCGGGTAGGCGATTTCATTGCCCACAATTCTGTTGTGTGCGTTGTCGTCTTGCAGTTCTATGGCGTTGCCGCCCACCCTATCGAACAAGTTCTCTTCGATGGTACATTCTTCTGCATGCTCCAGGTACACTGTCGCCCCCGAATTAGGAGCTTTGTACTGCGGACTTGCTGGCGGGAAGAGACAGCGAGTCTGCGTAAAGGCGAAGCCAGCAATCTTGACGTGCCTAATCGGCTCATCTGCAGTGCCACAAAGCTCTATGAGTCGTTCTGTCACCGGGGCTATGACCACCCCCGATGCCAAATCTGCGGGGGGCCAGAAGTACAGCATGCCGGTTTCGCTGTCCAGGCACCACTCGCCAGGTTGGTCAAGTTCCTCCAAAACGTTTTCTACGTAAAAGCGATTACCCGCCCGCAGAGCTATTGGCGTCCTTAGCTCTGAGCATTTCGGCGCCCGAGTGAGCGTAATGGTGCAGCTTTCTTTATGTACCTCCTCGATGGGGATGATGTCGTTGAGGAAATTATACCCGGGAATGATGAAGACTTCCGCCTGGCTCGGCTTAGCCCACTGTCGGGGGAAAGTGCCCGGCTCGTAGCGGAAGGCGACGGGACGCTTTACGTCCTTCGGCACTGGAGCTACCACAAATGCCCAACCCCCATAGAGCGGGTCGTCAGGATCGTAGTTAGGCCAACGTGCGCGAATCTGGCGTTGGCCGTTGAAGAATAACTGGCGAAAATACCAATTGCCCGCCTTTACCTCAGGCAAGGTACAGCACACAATTTCGTCCTTATAGGGCTGCCAACCGGTAATTATCCGGCCGCCGCTCAGGATCGGCCTCTCCCCTGGATAGGTGGTGTACGTGACCGGACAATCTTGTGTTCCACTATCCTCAGCCGTCAGCACAAGAGTCTCCTCTAGGAAGTACTTCCCGCCTCTGACCATTACAGTAACTGGCTCTTTTAGGCCGTCGATTGCCTTCAATTCGCGGACCGCGACCTGTGCCCTGGCCAGCGTGGCAAACGGCCCGTCGGTGCTTTGCGCATTAGGCTTGGGCAGCCTCCCGGACCAACTGTCATTTCCATCCGTGGCTACAAAGAATTGGCCTCTTACCTCGTGCTCTATTTCACGGTTCATGGCTGTCTCCTCCCACAAAATTATGGTTATCGCTAATTAAATCGCTCAGTCGGGAGCGATTGAAGCCGACGCGGATCAGTGTTCGTGGCGCAGTGACCCATCCTCTGGATAGAGATTGCTGTAAAACCTACCTCTCACAATTGAGAGGGTATGATATTCAGTTTTTTGAAGCGATACTGCTGGTATTATTTACTGTGATTTCCCATATCCTCTGTTGCTGCGTCCAACACCGAGATTCCTCATTTGGCTTTTCGTTGTTTGTATATTCGCCGAGTCTATGGGAAATACCTGCTTGTAGTGGCAGTGTATCCGGGAAAACCAGCACCTTGCAGCCCTTCCAGGGGCTTGTCGCTGCCAATCAGCCACCTCTGACGGCTTGGAGGCGGTTGGCCAACACAGTCCTGCCCGGGCATAAGCAAAATTTCTGATCCTTCCCCACTTTAAGTGATGGTCACCCGGCGCTACGCGCTAAGGCCCAGATTCGCTCCAATACTTGCTCAAAGAGCTGCCTCGATATCACCAACTCCGCCCTGCGGAAAATGATTCGCCCGAGATAACGCAGCGGGTCGGATCCCACGGGAAGCCCAAGAACGCCCTTCGATTGCTCGAAGAGGGGCCCGAAATCCTAATGGCTCCCCGGGCGGGGACCCATTCGGATGGTTAACATTTGACCTCGTTCCGCCGAAGGTTCTTGTGTGGTAGCTGGACTGTCCGATCCCGGATGGCCGTGAGCGAAGATTGACTCTTATGTGCTACGGATATTGAGGTACCTCTTTCTGTCGCCTACGAGTTCCAGGAGCTTCTGGAGGCACGACTGTCTCTGCCATGGGCCCAGAAGCTGCCATACTTGCTCAATTCGAGGCTGAATTTTTGTCAGAAGTCTTCTGAGCTCGGGTTTTGCTACCTAAATGACCCGCAGCAGCAGGAATTAGTGCACCAAACAGAGAATGCTAAGTATGGCATCAAAGCATATGGGGAATCCCAGAATATGCATTGACCTACCAATTGCCGAAAGGAAGCAGGAAG
>JALGTV010000238.1 GCA_029821215.1 Candidatus Zipacnadia bacterium
CGCGGCTTCTGCCTGGGCGGGCCTCACTATGGATCTGTGTATCAATCTGTTTCGCGAGGCGTTCATACTCCAATTCGGACAGGGAAGGTTGCGGAAGGTAACTCCGCTTGGTTTTGTGGATGCCTCCGTAGGTGTGGTAGACGGTGGTGACCTGTGCATCCCGCCCGCCGCCGATGTGGGACGGCTGGGGCAACAGGGCAGTGACGTTTCCACAGTTGCCCCCGATGAATCAGGGTCAGATGACCTTTTACCACTGTATCCCGGTGGATCTGTGCGGCGACGAGCGGGATGAGGTCCTGCTCTACGCCCCTGACCAGGATGCCATTTATATCTACACCCAGGATGACCAGCAGGCGTAGCACCCCAAACCCTACGTGCCTAGCCCACGCCAGTGGAATGTGCGGTTCTTAGACTGACGAGCAGTTGCCTTCAGCGCACAGACCAAGGCTACTTTTGCCCAATCGCATCGGTTCGGCGCCCATCCTTGTAAACCGGCATCTCCCCGCCGGCATCCGCCATTATCCTCTCCCATGCCTGCTCAAATATGGCCGGCTCCAGAGAGTCGGCGATGTTATGCTGGCAGGCGGGGTCTTGCTTAACATCGAAAGCTTCGCCCAGCTCCTTGTTCAGACCGGTGCGTAGCCAGTAGTGGTCATCTATGTAGCAGAGGGCATCACCGTAGCGACAAGTGATATACTCTCGCGGTCGCCAGACGCCTTCGCCGGTTATCAGGGGCAGCAGGCTACGGCCATCAATAGGCTGGTACTTCTCAACGCCGGCCAGGTCGTAGACCGTCGCGGACATGTCCAGGTTATAAACCAGCTCATCCACCACCTTCCCCGCACCCAATCCGTCCGGCATCCGTACAAGCAAAGGTAGATGCATTACTCCCGGCCACAGAGAATAGTCGGGCTTGCCTACGATTTCAAAGGGGTTGTCGGCGAAATTGGTCCCGTGGTCGCTGGTAAAGAAAACTACTGTGTTGTCGGCCAATCCCAGGCGCTCCAGTTTGTCCATCAGCATCCCGAACCAGGTGTCCACCAGACTCACCAGCCCGCTGTAGTGGGCCACAATGTTGGCGAGTTCATCATCCGATAGGCCCTGCTCCGATTTGGTTGTGTACTCCACGTTTATGATCGTGCGGCCCTGGTAGTTAGGATCAGCATACATCTCATAATACATCCGCGGAGCTTCCCAAGGCTCGTGGGGGGTCCAGGTATCCACGAACAGGTAAAATGGCTGGGCGTCGGCATTATCTTCCAAAAAATCCATCCCCCACTGGAAAGTGCGGGCGGTAAAGGTGTCTTGTTCGTGCAAGCGGCCGGCGGTGTTCGCGGCATGGTAATGCGGGGCGTCATAGGCCCCGCGGCTGGCGGGTATGTCTGACTTCGAGCTATATTTTGACAATTGCTGCTCGGTTACCGCGTGGACGGAGCGCCATCTATCCATGTACATGCCGCGGATGTACTCATACTGCCAGAAGCCCCGCTGGAAATTAAAGCCCGGCGCGAAGTAAGGAAGCACGTCGGTGCCTAAACCGGTATGGTATCCGGCCGCGACCAGATTCTCAGCCAGGCAGTCCTCGTCGCTGTCCATCCCCTGCCAGCCAGGTAGATATACGATATCCCAGGGTACCGGTTGGTAATTGTGGAACGGATAGGCGCGGCGGCCAGTATGTATCGCTCGGCGCACCGGTATGGTGGGCAAGGATTCCGGGTAGGCCCGGGTGAAACGCACCGACTGACGGGCAAACTTATCTATGTTCGGGGTGCGGATGGTCGGGTTGCCATAGCAACCCAGGAACGCAGTCCGGAGCGTATCAGTCATGACAACAATGATATTGGGACCGCTCTTTGCAGCCATAGTGTCCTCCTGGTGATTTGGCCCTTTAGTTTTCTATACCGAAATTCGCCGGTTGGCTTTTACCCGGAATTACCCATATGGTTTGCTGCAACTGCCAACATTCTCCGGGTGACCCAGGAATTCCTCTCTGGTTCAGCCATTTATCTGCAAAATGCGAGTTTGGAGCCCTCTTGGCGGTCATATTACCTCGGATTAGGTAACATGCGCGCCTTGCGGGCAGACAGCAGACACACCGCTCCCTCGGCCCAGCAGGGTTACGCTTCATCGTTACCCTTAAGCCCACTGTCATCCTGGGGCTGGTGCCAGAGCCCGGATTCGTCCCAGAACTTGCTCAAAGAGCTCCTTGTTGTAGGTTAACACAAACAGGGCCAATCTGACTTGATTGGCCACAAACCGGTGGCAGGATAGAACAGGTCCAATTCAAGGCATACCTGCTCTCTTTGATCCACGCGCCGTCGCCGAAGCTATGGCGCGCAGGCGACTGCTCGGCTTGACCTCGGTGGTTGTGCTGTACACAGTAACCAGGCCGCCTCATTAGGCGGCCTTTTCTTATGCCCATTGTTTGCGTCCGCGCTCGGGCCCCGGCTACGGCCAGGGGAACATCGGGACATTGGTACCAAAAACCCACGAGATTACTGTCCACAACACCGCCATAAAGTACTCGCCAAAGATTAGTCCTAAGAAGGCAGGCCGC
>JALGTV010000239.1 GCA_029821215.1 Candidatus Zipacnadia bacterium
GGTAGCCGACGACATCTTCAGCAAAATTCACGCCCTTGCCCTTGATTGTGTGAGCCAATATGAGAGCCGGCCGCCCCCTCACCGCATCAGCCTGCTCGAGAGCTTCGAGAATCTGGCCCATATCATGCCCGTCAATCTCGATTACTTCCCAGCCAAACGTCTCGTACTTGCGCCGCAGCGGTGCAACCTTCATTATTTCTTCGGTAGGCCCATCAATCTGCAGGCGGTTGAGGTCAATTATCCCGACGAGATTGTCCAACTCGTAATGGGCCGCGCACATCACGCCTTCCCAGATTGAGCCTTCATCGTGCTCGCCATCGCCCATAAGACAGTAGACCTGGTAGTCCCTACCCCGCAGTTTGGCATCCAGTGCTGAACCTATGGCAACACCCAGTCCCTGCCCTAGCGAGCCTGATGAGAACTCCAGGCCGGGCAGCTTTAGCCGGTTGGGATGGCCCTCGAAGCCGGAACCCAGCCTGCGCAGCAGCACCGTCTGCTCCAGGCCATGGATATCCTCCAGCCCGGGCACCAGCTCATCGTGGAAGGTAAGCGGCCGGTCGTCAAAATAGCCGGTCGCAGCCAATGCGACATACAAAGCTGGGGCCTTGTGCCCGGTTGACCAAAAGACCCGATCGCGGTCAGGCCACTGCGGGTTCTTCGGGTCATGGCGGATATGCTTAAGATACAGCGCGGTGGTGATATCCATAATTGACATACAGCCACCGGTATGCCCGGAGCCAGCAGCAGTCAACGAAATCATAGCCCAGGCCCGCATCTCTCGGGCTTTGTCCTTCAGCTCCTCCACCGAATAGTCTACTCTGACTTCCCCCGTCTGTGAGTCTACGATAGGCATGCAAAATCACTCCGTCTTCTAAGCAATGTCGCAGTAATGGCCAAATTCGCGGCAGGTAACACCCACGGCGACGACCAGTTCGTAACGTTATCAGGTAGCACCAAAAGCCAATATAGAATAACTTGCTGCCTAACCATTGTCAAGCTGGCCATGATGCGGTCCGTGTCATCGTGTCTGGAAGATTTGCTGTCGCACCCGGATTGAATATGCATGCAAAAGTTCCTTAACAAATGGCCGAAAGCCTTGCATAAGTGTAACGATAACGGGTATAATTAGACATAATAAGGACGGGGAGAAATGCCGCAATCTCTCGCCCTGCCGGGACGGAGAAAGCGAGGTCATAAGACCATAGTGCAGTTGCGCAGTATCGCGATATTAGTCATTATCTACGCCCTATCCATCAGCTATACCATAGTGCAGTTGCGCAGTATCGCGATATTAGTCATTATCTACGCCCTATCCATCAGCTATATCGGACAGACAGATCAGGCCTCCGCAGATGCAAATGGCTCGACGGCGGCAGTTCTGCCTCCCATTGACGGACAGGTGCTGCGCCCACAGGTGAGCGTCGCTCAGCCCCAGTATTCGTCTTCCAGCCTGTTGGTGAGGCTAGAGCCTGGCCAGTCGGCGGCACAAGTGGCTACCAGCCTGCGGGCAGAGGGCCTGGGGGTGAAGACTCATCTGAACTTCCCGGACTTGGTGTCAGTGACTGTCCCGCGCGGGGTGTCGCTAGCGGCTGCGCAAGACCATCTAACCGGTCTGCCCCAGGTGGCAGCCGCGAAGCCGCACCTGCTTCTGCACCAGTTGGACATACCTATACCTAATGACAGCTTCTTTATTGAAGACCCCTTCGCCTATCCCAACCAGTATTACCTCTACGATGTAAATGCACCTGCGGCGTGGGATGTGCAAAAGGGCTTAGCGAGCACAGTCATCGGGATCGTGGACAGCGGCATCAGTACCTACCACGAAGACCTCGCCGCCAACATCGTTCCGGGCTGGGACTTTGTAGCAACGAACGCAGGATGGGACGGCTATCCAGGATGGTCCGACGACGAGCCCGTGCGCCCTCCCGACACCAATGCCACTGTCTGGGACCCAGTCTGGGGCCAACCACAGGATAAGTCGGACCCGTATTATTCGTATGCAGAGGACCCGGATGCTGAGTGGGGTGGGAGGCCCATACTAGACCCTTACGGGACCGCTGTCTGGTGGGCGGAGAACTACGACCCGGCCATCGGCGACCTTATTGACAACGACTTTAGCTTTTCGGGGCTGGACTGGGACGGCGGCGTTACCCACGGCACCATGGTGGCGGGCCTCGCTGGTGCGGTTACCGATAACAATGAGCAATGTGAGCTGGGTAGCCTGGCAGGAATGGCCTGGAACTGCAGCCTGATGCCCCTGCGCATAATCAATGCCGAAGGCTGGGGGTTCGGTGTTGATGCCGCTGACGCCATTATCCAGGCGGCCAACGACGGCGTGAATGTGATAAACTGCAGTTGGGGCTTCGGACCAGTCTGGAGAATCCCGCTGGAGGAATTTGAGGGGCCGTCCGAAGAGAACCCAGTGGGCGGCGAGGGCTGGCTCGTCACGCAGGCGATAGAATATGCGGTCGGGAAGGGCGTCATCATCATCTGCGCCGCCGGCAATTCCGCCGACCCAGACGATCCCAATTATGCCGAGTACGAAAGCATGGGCGGGGGGCTGGATTTCCCCGCCAATCTCTCCGAAACCATATCGGTCGGCGCTATAGACTGGACAGGAAAAAGGGCCCGCTATTCTAGCTGGGCGAACCTGGACTACGAGAAGTACGGTGAGGTGCTCGACATTGTCGCTCCCGGGGACATGGCCTGCTCAACTGGACTCATTGAGGCCTCCAGGTGGTACATGTCTACCATGCTCTTCAGCGATGAAGAAGACAACCCAATCCAATACCCGCTGGGTGAAGACACCTACGAGGCCACCCCTGGCGGGACCTCCTTCACCGCCCCGCTGCTCTCGGGCTTTGCTGGCTTAGCCTACTCCCGCCGTTACGGTCTGACCTACCAGGAGCTCCGGCAAGCCATCCGGGACACCGCCTATGCACCAGCCTATGATCCTACTCCCAGTGAGTACGACGTTAGGTACGGGTATGGTTGTCTGGATGCCTACGAGGCCTTACTCTACATTGACCCAGCCGCCATCCCCGAGCCGACGACCATGGCCCTATTTGGCTTAGGCCTGTTGGGCCTGGCGGCGCGGCTGCGCCGGCGTAATTAGAATAGTGGCCCAGAGACACCTCTAAGCACCAGGTGCTGGAGTCTTCGCTGTAATCACCAAGCCTATCGTCTGCCTGTACAGCCTCAGCCGTATAGTGCCCACGGAGATACCCAGCATTCATTGTTCTGAGGCAGGCAGGACTTTACCTCGGCCACCGCGAAGTTCCCCTCACAACACTGCACCACTTATTCGTTTACCTAAAGGAGAACTGTAATGACTTCTGAGAAACTCGAACTTGGTGTTATCACCATCCCCGGAGAATCACCCGACGAAGCGATGGCCAAGGTGGCCGAGCTGGGGCTACCAACCTGTCAGGTAAATTGGCCAGCGGAGAATGGGCTTGAGCAGGGACAGGAGCTAAAACAGGCCGCTGATCGGCACGGCGTGCGAATTACTACACTATGGGCCCTTCCAGCCGGTCGCATGGTCTGGAACTTTGTGGAAGGGCCAACTACTATCGGCATAGTGCCGCCCGATATGCGCAATCATAGAACTGCAGCGCTGATTAACTCTGCTCACGTAGCAGCAGCTATCGGCGTCCCGTCCATTACCACTCACGTCGGCTTCATCCCCGAGTTTCCGGGTGATGAGGACTACTACGGTACCCTGCAGGCGCTCAAGGCCGTGGTCGCCACCTGCGCCGGC
>JALGTV010000240.1 GCA_029821215.1 Candidatus Zipacnadia bacterium
GGGCGCATTTTTGATAGCCGGATAGGGCTGGCAGCTCACAACTTATACTCACCAATACCAAGCACACTGGTCACCTACACTTATGCCCATTGAACGACGCGTTGGAGCCCGCCTGGGGTTAGCCGGTAATCCCTCCGATGAATGACAACAAACTGTCCGAAGTGCAAGCCGCGTTCCAGGAGCATGGATATACTTGCGGCCGCGCCCACCCTGTACAGGAAATTGCGCCCAGTAAGTCTCAAAGCCCTTAACACATTCTGTAACGGCGAAGGAAACCCACATCAGCTTTACCCTAAAAGGAGGCGCTGACAGCTATGAAACAGGAACAACTCGCAATCAATGGAGGGGCGAAGACAGCTACCGAGCCATTTCCCCCATGGCCCTGGTTCCCGGAGGAAACTATCCAAGCGGTGCTCGAACCACTACGCTCAGGCAGGGTGAACTACTGGACAGGTCCCCTGGGGATGAAGTTTGAGCAGGAGTTTGCTAATTGGTGTGGGGCTCAATACGGCATCTCCACCACTAACGGCACCAGCGCCATCCATGTAGCCTTAGCCGGCCTAAACATTGGCCCCGGCGATGAGGTAATCGTGCCTTCATATACCTTTATCGCCACTTCCTTTGCCGTCTGCCAGGCAGGAGCTGTGCCGGTATTCGCCGATGTAGACAAGGCCACCCATACTATTAGTCCAGCATCAATTGAAGCCAACCTCAGCGAATCTACCCGAGCCATCGTCCCCGTGCACCTGTACGGATGTATGTGTGATATGGATCCCATCTTAGATATCGCCCAGGCCCATGGCCTATTGGTGATAGAGGATGCCTGCCAGGCCCCAGGTGGCCAGTATAAAGGCAACAAGGCAGGCACCATAGGCGACATTGGCTGTTTCAGCTTCTGCCAGAGCAAACACTTTACTACCGGGGGCGAAGGGGGCTGTGTGGTTACTAACGACGAAAAAGTGGCCTGGCGATGCCGCTCGTTCCGAGACCACGGCTATGATGTGGAGAAGCGTATGTCACTGCTGGAGATAGAATCGGCCCTGCCGTATATCCATAATATGGTCGGATACAACTACCGGATGACCGAGATGCAATCGGCTATCGGGCTGAAGGAACTATCTCGTATGGATACCTGGCACCTGCCGCGTCGGCGGCGCAATGCAGAGCTACTTGCCGAGCGGCTGGGCAATTGCCCCCAGATCCTTCACTTGCCTATAGACACTCCCGAGCGCTGCAACGCCTACTGGCTGTTCCCCATCATATTGGATATAGATGCATTGAGCTGTAATGATGCCCGCGCCTTCGTCGAGGCACTATCAGCAGAAGGAATCCCCTGTGGGCCGGTGCAGTGGCCCCAATGCTATAAGGAGATTGCCTACCAAGAGCACAAGGGGTTCGGTCGTCTCAAGTATCCCTTCCACAGCCCGGATACTCGCCCGGAGGCGGTCCAGTACGACAAAGTCTATTGTGAGAATGCTGACTGGGTTGAGCAGCGCTGCTTCTGGGTACCAGTACATCCCACCTATGAGCCCGAACACATGGAGTTGATTGCTGAGGGCATCCTGAAAGTGCTGGCCGCCTATACTGAGTAGCTTGGCCCCAGCTAATACGGTAGCAGCCTGAAGTGGTGACCCTGGGGTCACCACTTCTTATTTTCAGAACATCTGATTATGCTAAGTACTGCTGCCGGTTAACTCACCCAGGCACCATCGTTTAGGAGGGAATATAGCCAAGCTCTATGACCATGTCAATGACCATCTGAACACAGGCCTGCACGTCAGCCCGATCGGTACATAAGTGTACTTCGGCACCGTTGGGCGGCTCGTAGGGTATGTGCAAGCCGGCGATATCCTTGACCTCGCCGCGAGCCGCGCGGGCATACAGGCCCTTGGGATCCCGCTCTTGACAGACTTCGATGGGACAGTCGACAAACACTTCAACAAAATTAGGGCACCACTGGCGGGCCCGGTCCCGGTGCGAACGCAGAGGTGAGACAGCCGCCACAATTACATTCACTCCATATTGAGAAAGCATCCGGGCCATCCACGCCAGCCGTTTGGTATTCTCGTCCCTTGCTTCGTCGGTATACCCCAAATTGGGACTCAGGTTGGCGCGGACTTCGTCGGCGTCAAGATTCTCGACAGGAAGCCCACGAGTGCGTAATATATCCTCTACAGCGGTCGCAATGGTGGATTTCCCTGAAGCCGGCACGCCAGTGAGCCAGATTACGACGCCAGGGCTGTTCATAGTTCTCCTCTCAGTGGTACACTCTATATGATACTATTCCCTTCAAAGTCGACAGGGATGGGGGTATCCAGCAGTTTCAGCACAGTAGGCCCAACATCCATAATATGCAGTCCCGATAGCCTCTGGCCCCTTTGCTCCCCGGGCAGGCTCAACACAAATATGCCATCATAATCGTGCACGCTGTCATCAGGGCCAATTTCCGTCTCAAAGCTATATAGGCTATCATTGCCTACTCCCTGGCTTGCTCGCCAGTACAGATCATCAAAATACACCAGCAGATCAGGGGCTTGCTGGAC
>JALGTV010000241.1 GCA_029821215.1 Candidatus Zipacnadia bacterium
AGGTCCAGCATCTTCTCCACTAACCCCACCATCTTATCGTGCCGCGCCACGTCCTCCGCATCATCAAAGTCTATCGTGCGGATGGGTAGTTGTTTGAGTTTGGATAATTTCACTTGAGCAAACACGCGGCCAGATTCCCTTACCAACTGGTCGTAGACGTACGCCAGGTATCGGCTGTTGAGCAAACCGAGGAAGTAGGACAAACTGTGGACTTTATGCTCTGCGGGAAAAATTGTGAGGACACTGCGCCCGAACCAGACTCCTCGTGTATCAATAGTGGCCCGGACACGGTCGGCCGTCTGGCGAAGTAGTATCTTGGGCGCTGTGTTATACACCCCGCGGGATAGCCGTACCACTTCATTGTTCTTCAACTTCTCTGTGCATTCTGGGCGACAGAACCTATTAGTCCTTTCGGCCATCCAGTACCTATCAATATCCGCGCCTTTCCAGAACATTACATGAGAGGCCCTCTCACGTTCACCCTCGTATAGAAGACGCTCTCCGAGATCACTTGTTCCCTTTACAGACATCCCAACCCCAACCCGCTGATAGTTTATACCTGCGTCTTTGAGAATAAGTTCCTTTACTTCACCAAGGGGCCGCATATTCGTGCGTTCGCCGATATGGATGGTGATCGAAGGCCATAAGGCAAGGTCGGTCTGCGACAGCACATCTGACTGTCGCAGGGGAACAGCGGCTGCTTGGCCGGAAACAAGGGCTTCGCGTCTATCAAGTGGAGAGCCGACCTGGCGGACATCTACACAATCTATTTCGTGCTCTGAGGGTGCAGACTTGCGCGGCATAGCCACGAAAACGCTTGACGGCGCGACGACACCAACGAAAACATCTTCCCCAAAGTCTACGACACGCACAACTGTGCCCTCCAGAAGAAGTTCCCGTACGTCTTTGTAGCGAGACTGACGGATAAACGCACTAGGCACAATCATCCCCAAGCGGCCAGCGATTGACGTAAGGGTTGCTCCACGCGCAACGAAAAGCTTGAAGCTGTCGGTATTTTCTTGGGTTGCGTGCGGGTACTTCTTGTGAAAGTAGGGTAGATCGAGGTCTATGTCACCGCCCCACGGCGGGTTGCCGATGACGCAGTCAAAGCCGCCGGCGGTCATAATGTCGGGGAACTCGGCCTCCCAGTCAAAGGCGTTGACGCGGCGGGATTCCTCTTCATCAAACAGGCGCGGGTCGCGCTCAGTATAGTAATCCGGCCCGATGAGGCTGTTGCCACACTTGATATTATCGGATAGGTTGGGCAAGGCCCGCTCGTGGAAGATTTGCAACTGCTGGGTTAGGGTCTGCTCGGTCTCCCCCTCCAAGCACTTGAGCAGCAGGTTGAGCTTGGTCACCTCCACCGCCTGGGAGTCAATGTCCACGCCATAGATGTTGTTGCGCAGGATGCGCTTGCGCTCAAAGGTAGACAGCCGCCATTCGTCCGCGCGCACCTGAATTAGGGCCGGTTGCTTGCCGCGAGCGTGCTTTTGCGGATTGTGGTTGGTGTAATAATCCAGGTGCCAGTTGAGCAGATACTGGTAAGCCCCTAACAGAAATGACCCCGACCCGCAGGCCGGGTCCAGAATGCGCAGCTTCTCGGCCTTCTTGGGTGTACCTGCCTCTTTAAGCGCCTCGCCGACGGTATGTTCCACAATATAATCCACGATGTAGGTGGGCGTGTAGTAGACGCCGCCGGCCTTCTTGACCTCCGGCTTCTCCTCCACCTTGGCCCGGTGGCTGGACGTGAGCCGGATAACCTTGCCCAGGAACTGCTCATAGACCGCGCCTAAGATATCCGCGCCTAACACTGAGAACTCATAAGGGCACTGGGGGTAGTAAAGCTCGGAGAGAATTGACTCCAGGGTCTTGTCAGATATTTGCAGAGAGGGCGAGAGGGTATCACCCTGCTCGCTGAAGTCAAACAGCCCGGCGTTATACTTGTCATCAGCCTCGCGGTAAAGCTGACCCAGCCGCGGGTAGAGGTTATTGCCGTCCAGGAGGCTGCGCAGACGACCGTATGGCTCCACGCCACGATCTTCAGCGATGCGGAAAAACAGAATGCGGTCAATAGTGGCCTGGACGGCGAAGTTCAGATCATAAACCGACAGCTCGGGATTGTGGCGAGCGATGTCCTTGGCCAGTAGCTCCCGCCAGCCCTCAATTTCCTTGAGAAACTCGGAGTCAACCTCAGCCGTGCCGCGCTTGCGCCGGCTGCTTTCAGCATAACGGTCAAACGAGCCTTTCAGTATCGCCTCTTTGGCGAAGATGGAGTAGATTTCGTCAAGCTCATCTAAGTACTCATTGTAGGTTATGAACCGGATACGGGCTACCGCCGGCCCGTCGGCCTGCTTGGGCCGCTTCGTACAGTCATAGATGGCAAACTCTTCAAAATCAGTCAGGATAGACAGAGGCAGCTTAGCGCTCCAGCCGTAACGGCGGAGCTGGTAGGCAGGGGAGGGGTCGGTCTTGATATGTACCGACGGCTTCTTAGCTTCCAGGAAGAACTTGCGCTGGCCACCGATGCGGAAGCAGTAAGGCTCCGCGTAGCCCTGCTTATTAGCAATATCCCAGCCCAGCGCCTCAAAGAAGGGATTAATGAACTCCACCCGCGCCTCGGCTTCATTGTAGGCGGGGCTGGTGTAATGGTCGGCATTGCGCCGGTAACGCTCCACCAGCTTGGCGATACGCTCGCGGGTATCATCCGGCACTGAAATGTGATGGGGATCGGGTTGTTGAGACATATAGGAAACGCCCTCTGGTCCTCCGGGTACACAGTTCTGCAAGTGGCCCAGAAATTCCTTCCCGGTACTGCCCCTTGTCATACCGGCCGGGATGGCGAGCCGTGAGAATATCGGTTCTTAGCTGCTCGCTTTCAATAATTACTAATCCAAACGAAGGATTAGTAAAAAATGCATAGAACAATACTATTGTGGTTAGCGGGGTACAGACAACTATAGCCGGTAAGGAGACATAGAAATGACTTCCCGTGAACGAGTTTTATTGGCTCTCAATCATGAAGAGGCTGACAGGATACCAATGCATGACAGCCCGTGGGTATCCGCCGTTGAGCGCTGGCACCAGGAGGGACTTCCTCCGGAGGTTAATCCGGCGGAGTATTTTGATTTTGAGTGGGTAGGCTTTGGGGCGGATACGTCTCCACGGTTTCCCATAGAGATAATTGAGGAGGACGAAGAATACATCGTCAGAACCACCAACTACGGCGGGGTGCGGCGCGACCATAAAGATTATTCATCTACTCCGCAGATTATTGACTATCCCTGCAAGAGCCGGGACGATTGGGAGAAGATAAAAGAGCGCCTTACCCCTGACCGCGATCGCGTTGATTGGGAGGGTGATTGGCTGGCGGGCACCGATGCGGATGAACGCGGTGACGACTCAGTGTTGGAAGTAGGCCGAACCGACCGTCGCCTCGGGTTACCAGGCTGGAAACGGGCCTACGATGAAGGCCGGTTCATCTTCTATGGAGCGGCGTTTGGCTATGACTTAATTCAATCTTATGTAGCCTCTGAGCAGTTGCTCATGCTAATTGCTACCGATCCGGATTGGGTCCGGGATATGTACGAGACCGATGCAACCCTAAGTATCCAGATGTATGAGATAATGAAGGAAGGCGGTTTTCAGTTTGATGGAGCCTTCATCTTGTGTGATCTTGGCTACCGCAATGGTTTGCTCTTTTCTCCCCACCACTATGACGAGCAACTGCGGCCTACCTTCCAGCGGTTAGTTGATTATTTCCATTCCGAGGGCCTGCCTGTTATCCTGCACAGTTGCGGCTGCGTCAAGGAGCTTATCCCCAGATTCATTGAAGACGGCCTGGACTGCCTGCAACCTCTGGAAGTGAAGGCAGGTATGGACCTGGTGGAACTCAAGCAAGCCTTCGGCACCCAGATCG
>JALGTV010000242.1 GCA_029821215.1 Candidatus Zipacnadia bacterium
CAATAGGGAGCAGCAATAAATGGCAAAAAAGAACAGTTATACTGCCAAGCAAATCCAGGTGCTCAAGGGCTTGGAAGCAGTGCGGCGCCGGCCAGCGATGTATATCGGCAGCACTGGCCCTCGCGGACTGCACCATATCATCAATGAGGTAATTGACAACAGCATTGACGAATTCTTCGCCGGCGAGTGTGATAAGATTGACGTCATTCTTCATCCTGGCCATGTAGTGGAAGTAGTAGATAATGGGCGAGGAATACCCGTGGATATGCATCCGCGGGAGAAGCGGCCCGCCCTGGAAGTGGTCATGACTACCTTGCACGCTGGTGGGAAGTTTGACGGGGTTAGCTACAAAGTCTCCGGGGGATTGCACGGGGTTGGGGTCTCGTGTACCAATGCCCTGTCGGAGTGGTTAGAGGTAGAAGTCAAGCGGGACGGTCACTGCTATTTCCAGCGCTACGAGCGGGGTAAGCCGGTCAAGGCAGTCAAAAAGATGGGCAAGGCTAAGGGGCAGGGTACCCGGATCAGGTTCAAGCCTGATGCGGAAGTTTTTGAGGACATAACAGTTGACTTTGATACTATCGCCGAACGGCTCCAGGAGCTGTCATTTCTCTCCGCCGGCTGTCGCATAACCTTTGAGGATAAGCGCCCCGGTCAGGAGCGCCAGGAGGTTTATCAGAATAAGGGTGGCATCGTCGCCTATGTTAGTCACCTTAATGCTGACAGGACGACTCTGCACAAACCCATATATTTCCAGGACGAGCGAGATAACGTAGAGCTGGAGATTGCCATTCAGTACAACGATGGTATCCACGAAAACATTATTTCCTACGTCAACGCCATTCACACCATTGAGGGCGGCACCCACTTGTCGGGCTTTAAGACGGCGGTGACCCGGGCGATAAATAACTACGCGCTCAGCGCTGAAATGCGTAAGGAAAAAGAGCGCAATTTTACCGGCGATGAAGTGCGCGAGGGGATGACGGCGGTAATATCGGTCAAGCTGCTCCAGCCCCAGTTTGAGGGCCAGACCAAAACCAAATTAGGTAATAGCGAGATTGAGGGTCATGTATACTCGGTGGCCTATGAGAACCTCAGCGAGTTCTTGCAGGAGCATCCCACGGTAGCCAAACGCATCGTCAGGAAAGCCGAGGGGGCAGCGCGGGCTAACGATGCCGCGCGCCGGGCTGCCCAGGCAGTGCGCAAGACAGTCTTCTCTTCGGCGGGTCTGCCGGGCAAGTTAGCTGACTGCGCCAGCCGCAACCCGGCTGAGTGTGAATTGTTTCTGGTGGAGGGTGACTCGGCCGGGGGTAATGCCAAGCAGGCTCGCGACAGCCGTTATCAGGCCATACTTCCCCTGCGCGGCGTGATTCTGAATGTTGAGAAGCACCGCCTGGATAAGATTCTTGACAATAACGAGATCCGGGCTATGATTACTGCCCTGGGCACGGGCATCGCCAACCACAGCAACGGTAACGGCGGGCCTGATGACGAATTAGAGGCAACCAGCAAGTTTGACCTGACTAAGCTGCGCTATGACCGCATCATCATAATGGCTGATGCCGATGTAGATGGATCCCACATTCGCACCCTGATATTAACCTTTTTCTTCCGGTATATGCAGCCTCTAATCCATGAGGGTCACCTGTACATCGCCCAGCCGCCCCTGTACCGGATAAAGTGCGGGCGGGATACCTACTATGCTCTGGATGATGACGAATTAGCTCAGCTCCAGGAGCGCCTGGGCCGACGAAAGACCACGGTTTTTCGGTTCAAGGGCCTGGCCGAGATGGATGCCAATGACCTGGCTTCTACCACTATGACGCCGGAGAACCGAATCCTGCGCCAGGTGACGTTGGAGGAGGCCAAGGAAGCCGACCGAATCATCGCTATTCTTATGGGCGACCGGGTAGAGCCTCGGCGCAATTTCATCGCTAACCACGCCCGCCAGACCCAGAACATAGACCTGTGGGCCTGAAGGTGTACTGCACTGACCGGGACACAACTAAGCGAGGCGGGTGCAGCAGCGTTCCTTATTGCGTAGGCGGGGTTCTCTAACCCCATTCCTTATCGCGTAGGTGGGGTTCTCTAACCCCATTCCTTATCGCGTAGGCGGGGTTCTCTAACCCCATTCCTTATCGCGTAGGCGGGGTTCTCTAACCCCATTCCTTATCGCGTAGGCGGGGTTCTCTAACCCCGCGCCGATGAGCAGCGCAGGTTGAGAACCTGCACTACGCGAATTGCACCCGGTAGTGGGGCCGTTAAATGGTTGCGCCAACTATTGACCTATCAGTTGTCATTGTTACCGCCGACGGCGGGCAGATGCTTCGCCGCTGCCTGGAGTCAATCTACGCCGCCAGTGACGGCATTGCGCTGGAGGTAATCTGTGTAGATGACCATTCCCAGGACGGGACACCGCGCTGGGTAAGGGAAGAGTTCCCCCAGGTGCAGCTAATTGAAAACAGCGTCAAGCAGCCTTATCCCATAACCAACAATCAGGGCATGCGGCAGGCCCAGGGACGCTTC
>JALGTV010000013.1 GCA_029821215.1 Candidatus Zipacnadia bacterium
TTAACTGCCCAGCTCATCCAGCCCATTGCCATGGAGCAGGGGCTGCGCTTTGCCATCCGCGAAGGCGGTCATACCGTCGGCGCCGGCGTCGTTACCCAAATTATTGAATAGTAGAGCAGTCTGGCAGGAGGAATATGATGCAAACGGGTAGCCAGATACGCATTAAGCTAAAGGCTTTTGATCATGAGGCGTTAGATCAGTCGTGCGAGAGGATCGTTAGCACGGCTGAGCAAACGGGGGCCCGCATCTCCGGGCCGGTACCTTTGCCTACCGAGAAGCATGTCCATTGTGTGGTACGGCCGACCGCCTTGGGTCGCAGCTCCCGCACTACCGAGCACTTTGAGATGCGTATTCACAAGCGGCTCATTGACATTATAGAATCAACGGGACGCACAGTAGACGCCCTCATGCAACTTGACCTGCCCAGCGGCGTGGATATAGCTATTACTACCTCCACCAATTAATCGCCACTGAGCGATAGATAAATTGAATGGTGACTGTGATGCCAGCAGGACTTTTGGGAACAAAACTGGGAATGACTCGGATCTTTACTGACGATGGCCAGTCAGCGCCGGTTACGGTGATACAGGCGGGGCCGTGCATGGTGGTACAACGCAAAACAACCCAGCGCGATGGATATGAAGCCATCCAGGTAGGATACAAGCAGCGCAAGCGGCGACGCACTAACAGCCCAATGACTGGGCATTTTGAGAGCCGAGGAATTACCCCGCAAAAGTATCTGCGCGAGTTCCGGGTAAGTGGGGAAGAGGAGTATCAAGAGGGCCAGGAGCTGACAGTAGAGATATTCCAGGAGGGCCAACTTGTAGACGTAACCGGGATCTCTAAGGGCCGCGGCTTTGCCGGGGTAGTCAAGCGCTATGGTTTCCACGGCGGGCCAGCCAGTCATGGTTCAAAAGTGCACCGCAGCCTCCAGTCAGCCGGGGCTACTGATGCCCAGCGCATTTTCCCTGGTCAACGAATGCCCGGCCAGATGGGTAACAAGCGGGTGACCACACAGGGACTGACGATAGTGGGTGTGAATCCAGAAGACAACTTGTTGGTCATCAAGGGCAGTGTACCCGGGCCCAAAGGTGGACTGGTTGAAATCCGGGTTAGTAACAAGGCACAAAGGAACTGAACTTATATGCCCCAGATGGCAGTTTACAATATGGAGGGTGAGAAGGTCGGTCAGGTCGAGGCCGCTGAGGACATATTCAGTGTGCCACTGCACCACGACCTCATCCATCAAGCGTTGGTGACCGTGGATCGCAAGCGCCAGCAACATGCCGGCCAGACCAAAACTCGCTCAGAGATAGTCACATCAGGAGCCAAGATATATCGGCAGAAGGGGCTGGGGCGCGCCCGACACGGCAATCGCGCCGCTAACCTTTTTGTAGGCGGTCAAAAGGCTCACGGCCCTGACGGCCAGGCCGGCCGGGTCAGCATGCCCAAAAAGATGCGCCGCCAGGCGCTACGGAGTGTATTATCAGCGCAGTTAGCCGACGAGCGAATTGTAGTCGTGGATGAGATTGAACTGGAGGAGATTCGTACTAAGACAATGGTAGAGATGTTAGAGGCGCTGGGATGCCGAGGTAAGATCCTAATGCTGTTGAGCGAAGACGAATATCTGGACCAGTATCTATACCGGAGCAGTCGCAATATTCCCAAGCTGGCCATGCGCGAGGTGCCGCACTTCAGTGTCCGCGATGTGCTATGGGCCGACCACATTATTATAACTCAGGCAGCGTTAGGCGAGCTGAGCGGTGGAGGCGAGTAAGTTGGCGCCGACTGAAGACATAAATTTTTATCGTGATATTATCCTGCGGCCAGTGATTACCGAGAAAAGTATGGCCGAAGCTGAACAATCAAATAAGTATCACTTTTACGTGCATCCAGATGCCAACAAAGTTCAGATTCGCCGGGCTGTTGAGGCCGTGTTCGGCGTGCGAGTTACCGCTGTCAATACAATGAATACTAAGGGTAAGACTCGGCAGCGCAGCTTCCGACACCGTATAGGACAGACAGCGGCAGCCAAAAAAGCCATTGTGACCGTGGCGCCCGGCGACCATATTGAGCTAATTGAGAGTGTTTAGTAGCAGGCGCTGAGGACAGACCGAGATGACAAGGAGCAGCCGATAATGCCAGTAAAGGAACACAAGCCCGACACTCCCGGACGACGTGATTATGTGTCGGTGGATCGGTCTGACTTAGATGATAAGGCCCCGGAGCGCAGCCTGGTCACCGGGGTAAAGCAGAAGGCGGGACGTAATCGGGATGGCCGCGTCACGATGAGGCATCGTGGTGGTGGGCATAAGCGTCGGCTCAGAATTATAGATTTTAAACGCGATAAGGACGACGTGCCGGCCAAGGTAGCCGCCATTGAATACGACCCGGGCCGGTCGGCTAACCTGGCGCTGCTCCACTACGCTGACGGGGAGAAGCGCTATATCTTAGCGCCGGACGGGCTGCAAGCAGGTGATACAGTTATTTCGGGAGAGAGCGTGGCGCCGCGGCTGGGCAATGCTCTACCCTTAGGGCGCATACCCCTGGGCATGATAGTTCATAACGTGGAACTGACACCGGGCCGGGGAGGACAATTGGCGCGCGGAGCCGGTGCCGAAGCCCGCGTCGCCGCCCGGGAAGGCAATTACGTTCACCTTATCCTGCCGTCAGGGGAAGTGCGGCTGGTGTCCACAAAATGTCGGGGGACGATAGGCCGGGTAGGTAACATTGATCATATCAATGTGGTAAAGGGTAAGGCAGGCCGATCCCGATGGGAAGGCCGACGACCAACCGTACGCGGCTCGGCTATGAATCCGGTAGATCACCCTCATGGTGGCGGCGAGGGCAAAGCACCCATCGGTCATCCCAGCCCCTTAAGTCCGTGGGGTAAGAAGACTCTGGGTAAGAAGACACGACGCAAAAACAACCCATCTGATAAGTACATTGTCCGCCGACGGGGCAGATAGTTTTTGATAATGTTGATGGATTGCATAGGAGGGTTGAGGCAACATGGGAAGGTCAACCAAAAAAGGACCGTTTGCTGACGAGAAGCTGCTCAAGAAGATTGAGCAGATGAATGCGCGGGGCGAGAAGAAAATAATAAGGACCTGGTCGCGACGCTCAACCATCTTCCCCGAGATGATCGGCCATACGATAGCTGTACATGATGGGCGCAAGCATGTTCCGGTGTATATTACCGAGAATATGGTAGGGCACAAGTTGGGAGAATTTGCCCACACCCGCACCTTCCGGAGCATGCGCCCGGCCCGGGCTGAGCGAGCAGCCGAGGCGGCCCCCCCGGCCCGGGGTCGAAGACCAGGCGAGGTAGTAGAGCAGGGTGCTACCCAGACGCCACCGGCAGGGACGCCATCTGATACCGGTCAAGAGACAGAATAAAATGGAAGCGAAAGCCATTGCCAAATGGATACATCGTAGTCCACGCAAGCTACGGAGATATGTGGACCTGATCCGAAATACCGCCGTTGAGGAGGCGCGGGCCGTGCTGGGTGTGCAGGCTTCACCCGCGGCGGCTGACGTGCTCAAATGCCTTAACTCCGCGGTAGCCAATGCAGAGAATAATCACGATATGGACCCGAACGAACTGGTGGTCAGTTATGCGGTGGTTGATCACGGACTTAAGACCCCGCACCTGCGCCCGCGGGCTCGCGGGCGAGCTGACCGCTACTACCGCAAGACCAGCCATATAACCATAGTTGTCAGTGACGAAGGCAACGGCGAATAGCCGCGCGCTTGCCCAACCGAGCTGCAGGCAAGGAGTGACCGTGCATGGGACAAAAAGTACACCCTTACGGATTCCGTCTCGGGGTCATACGCGTGCCCCGTAGTCGGTGGTTCGCCGAAGGGCCGCAGTATCGCCGGCAGCTTATTGAAGACCTCCACATCCGCGAGCATATCATGGATAGACATCGTAATGCCGGTATCTCAGATGTCTTTATCGAGCGACGGGCAGATACGATAACTATTACCATTCAGACGGCCAAGCCAGGAATAATCATAGGCCGCGGAGGACGGGACGTAGACAAACTACGCCAGGAAATAGAACAGATAGCGGATGGACGCATACGGGTTAATGTAGAAGAGACGCCCCAACCAGACCTAAACGCTCAATTGATGGCCGAGAACATTGCCCACGAGCTTGAGCGGCGCATCTCACCCCAGCGGGCAATGGGCCAGGCTATTGAGCGGGCTATAAATATGGGAGCCGAGGGGGCCCGCTGTGAAATTAGCGGGCGCATTCGGGGGGCCGAGATCGCGCGGACAGAGTCTATGGGGCCAGAGGGCCGTGTGCCGTTACAAACTTTAAGGGCCGATGTTGATTACGGATTTGCCGAAGCGACGACCAGTTACGGTCCTATTGGTATTAAGGCATGGATATACAAAGGAGAGATATTACCTCCCAAGGAGGAAAAGGAACCAGAGCTACAGCCCGAGGAGGAACGAGTTCTGGAAGGATTATCAGCCACAGCCGATGAGGTCGTGGTAACCAGTTCAGCCGGGGATTCAGAAGTGCCGACGGAAGAAGCACTGACCGACGAAGAGAAATCGGTAGCATCAGCCGAAGCAGAAGAGCCAGCCGTGGTGATGGATACCAAGGCGGAGGCAGCCACCCTACCGGCGGAGCAGGAGACAGTGCCAGAAGAGATGGCAGCCGGCGAATCCGAAGCCGAAGCAGAGACGACCGATATACCCACCGACAGCGAAGGGCAGGAACATAGCGAGGAAAATAGCGATGTTGATGCCGAAACGATTGAAACATCCTAAGCAGCATCGGGGTCGCACCCGAGGTATGGCCCGTCGCGGTAGCAGCCTGGATCAGGGGGAGTACGGACTGCAGGCTCTGGAGCCGGGGCGGCTGAACTCTCGGCAAATCGAGGCGGCCCGAGTGGCTATGAGCCGACACGCTCATCGGGGCGGAAAGGTGTGGATCCGCATCTTCCCCGATAGGCCGGTCACGCAGACACCGGCCGAGACCAGAATGGGTAAGGGTAAGGGTGCAGTGATTGATTATGTAGCCGTTGTCAAGCCCGGGCGAATTATGTTTGAGATGTCAGGAGTTACTCAAGATGTTGCCCGGGAGGCTATGCGGCGGGCGGCCCATAAACTGCCTATTAACACGAAGTTTGTCACCCGAGAGGATTAAGCGATGCCTGATAGCGTAGATACAACCCGTGAGTTTCTGAACCAGTTGCGCCAGGCTACCGACCAAGAACTGGGGGAGCGTAAACGGCATATTACTGAAAGCCTGTTTAATCTGCGCTTTCGCTTGGCTTCCGGTCAGATTGACGATCCCAAACGAGTGCGCAAGTATCGAAAGGCTATAGCCCGTATCCAGACCATTCTGCGGGAGCGAGAGTTAGATATAAATCAGCGAGGTCAACAACAATGAACAAGCGCGGCAACCCCGGCAGCTGCGAAGGCATTGTAACCAGTGACAAAATGGATAAGACCGTGGTGGTGGAGGTGCAGCGGACCATTACTCATCCGCTGTATAGAAAGGTTATGCGTCGCAGCAACAAGCTCAAGGCTCATGACGAAGGCAACCAGTGCCGGATCGGCGATCGGGTGCTACTCCGGGAATGTCGTCCGCTCAGTAAGGATAAGAGCTGGCAGGTAGTTGAGGTCCTGACCCGCGCAGAATAATACTGGCGCTACCTGACCACATTAGAAGTATCTGTGTGTAGGAGGAAGTCGGCGTGCCGCAATTTGATACTAACCAAATTCGCAATCTGGCCTTAGTCGGTCACCGGGGGTGTGGCAAGACTACCCTAACCGAGGGCTTGCTATATACAGCCGGGGCAATCAACCGGCTGGGGCGGGTAGAGGATGGCAATACTACCTGCGACTTTCAGGCTGGGGAGATAGAGCGACAGATATCTATCGCCCCTGCTCTGGCCCATTGTCAACATGACCAGACCAAGATCAATCTTATTGATACGCCCGGATATGCCGAATTTGTGGCCGAATTATTTCCTTGCTTGTGGGTAGCTGACTGTGCTCTGCTGATAGTAGACGGTATCGCGGGGGTAGAGGTACATACCCGTAAGGTTTTCCAGGCGGCCCGCGAGCGGAATCTGCCGGTAGTAGCAGTAATAAACAAACTGGATAAAGAGCGCTCAGATTTTCAGGCGGCAGTAGCCAGCCTCGGCGAGAGCCTTTCCGGGCCAGAAATAATACCCGTACAATTGCCAATTGGCAGGGAAGAGTCGTTTGAGGGCGTCGTTGACTTGTTAACAGAGAAGGCAATTGTGGGGACAGGGGCCGAGGCCAAAGTCCAGCAGATACCCACAGAGTTGGCTGAGCAGGCTGCTAAAGCTCGCGAACAGCTCATTGACGCGGTGGCGGCCACTGATGACGAGTTGACCATTAAATATCTGGAAGAAGGTCAGCTCACTGCCCAAGAATTAGCGGCGGGAATCAAAAACGCGGTGTTGCAGGGCACTATTATGCCGGTATTAGCCACCGGGGCGTATCAGACTATTGGTCTCAGTGCTCTGCTGGATTTCCTGACTCAGGTCTGTCCCGCTCCGCCGGATAGAGGTCCATGGGAGGGAGTTAGTCCCGAGGACCAGGAGATTACCCGACCGGTGAGTAGTGATGAGCCTTTTTCAGCGGTGGTCTTCAAGACCCTCAGCGACCCCTACGTGGGCCGATTGAGCCTGCTGCGGGTGGTATCCGGTTTGGCTCAGGCTGATGCAAGTGTAGTCAACGAGAGGACGGGAAGTCGGGAAAAGCTCAGCTCACTGTCATTCATGCAGGGCCGCGACACCGTGAGCGCCGGTACCCTAGCGGCTGGCGACCTGGGCTGTGTGGCCAAATTAGAGGAAACCGTCACCGGAGACACGTTATGTGACTCCCGCGCTCATATAGTCTATCCAGCGCCCCAGTTGCCGGTGGGGATGCATGCTGTTGCCTTAGAGGTGTCCTCCCAGGCGGATCAGAACAAGCTCTCTGAGGCGCTTTCTCGGCTGGCCGAGGAGGATGTAGGATTCTTATATGAGCGGGATGGGGAGACCGGAGAGCTGGTTGCCCATACCTTAGGACCGCTGCACATTGAAACGTTGACCCAGCGGCTGAAGCGCGACTTTGACGTAGATGTCACCCTTAGCCAGCCCCAGATTCCCTATCGGGAGACCGTTCGTAAGCGGGTACAAGTGCAAGGACGCCACAAAAAACAGACCGGGGGGCGGGGCCAGTTCGGTGAGGTCTGGATACAGGTGGAGCCATTGGCGCGGGGAGAAGGATTTGAGTTTGTCAATGAGGTCAAGGGGGGCAATGTCCCGACCCAGTACATATCCGCAGTAGAAAAAGGTATCCGGGACGCTATGAGGCAAGGAACAGTAGCTGGATATCCGGTCACTGATGTCAGAGTCACGCTTTACGATGGTAGCTCCCACCCGGTAGACTCCTCTGACCAGGCCTTTCGCACGGCGGGTCAGATCGCGATGCGCAGGGCGATGGAGCAGGCATCTCCAACACTGTTGGAGCCGATTGCTGAGATGGAGATTATCACGCCCGAGGATATTATGGGCGATATAATGAGTGATTTGAACAGCCGACGCGGTCAGATTCAGGGGACTGGATCCTTAGGCGGCGATATGCAAACCATACAGGTATTGATACCACTGGCCGAAACGAGTACCTATGCCGCCAGCCTGCGATCATTGTCTCAGGGACGAGCCAGCTATACTATGCAGTTCTCGCACTACCAGGAAGTACCTGCGCAATTGGCCGAAGCAGTCATAGCGAAGGTTACCGCCTAACACAATGAGTAACTGAGGCCTTCTCGGGTTTGAACACTTCTCTGAGTATCCGGGAAAGGATAATACGATGATACAGACACTGACCAGATTGCAAGTAACCGATAATTCCGGGGTCCAACAGATCGGCTGTATTCAGGTAAGAGGAGCCGGCCAATACGCCTCGCTGGGGGATGAAATCACGGCATCGGCCAAGCAGGTCGCACCACAGAGTCCCATTGCGAAGGGCACAGTGCTACGGGCGGTGGTGGTGCGCTGTCGCCAGACGGTCTCACGTCAGGATGGTACGCAAGTGCGGTTTGATGATAATGCAGCCGTCATTGTAGATGACGATAAAAATCCGCGCTGTACACGAGTATTCGGCCCGGTAGCCCACGAGCTACGGGAAAAAGGGTATATGAAGATTATTTCCCTGGCCCCGGAGGTAGTGTGACCGGCTATCACCACGCCAATAGCCGGAAGGGAGTAGATGATAGATGCCAACTAAACCGCTGTCCATAAAAAGTGATGACGAGGTTTTGGTAATGGCTGGCAAAGATCGCTCCTTCGCTGACAACCAGCGGCGGGGTCGAGTTATCGGAGTATTTCCCAAGGAGCAGCGGGTGTTGGTGGACGGCATCAATATTATGAAGCGAGCGGTCCGCCAGTCCCAGAAAGTCCGCCAGGGCGGCATTGTTGAAGGCCCCGGGCCTATCCATGTTTCTAATGTTATGCTCATCTGCCCCAACTGTGACCAGCCCACGCGGGTGGGACATAGGCGCCGAGAAGATGGCACTAAAGTCCGGGTATGCAAGAAGTGCCACCAAGACATAGATGAATAGTTTGCCAGGCCGTGAGTCCAGCGATAAAGCGTTAGCGGCAGAAGCGGCCAGTGAAAGCGCAGGCAGATCAATAATGGCTTACAAACCCAGGCTCAAAGAGCAATACCGGGACCAGATCCAGCCCCGGCTGATGGAACAGTTTGGTTATACCAACCCATGGCAGGCACCGCGATTGGTGAAAATATCAGTGAATATGGGGGTGGGAGAGGCTACCAGCAATTTCGAAACTCTGGAGAACGCTATGAATGAGTTAGCCTTGATAATCGGCCAACGCCCCTGCATCACGCGAGCGAAGCGGTCCATCTCCACCTTTAACGTGCGTAAAGGCCAGGCCATCGGATGTAAGGCGACCGTGCGTGGGGCCCGGATGTGGGAGTTCGTGGACCGATTGTTCAACACTGCCCTGCCCCGCATTCGCGACTTTCGCGGGCTGCCGCAGAGCGGTTTTGATGGCCGGGGCAACTATACTATGGGGCTTGATGATCATTTGATCTTTCCCGAACTCAGTTACGACGAGGTGGAAAAGACGCGAGGAATGAGCATCACCATCGTTACTACTGCTAAAACTGATGAGGAAGCCTCTGCCCTACTGGAAGGTTTGGGTATGCCGTTGGCATCGGCCTAACTATGGCAGACCGACAGTAACAACAGGGCTGAGACCAGCTAAAAAGAAGTGGTCAGGAGGAACGGCAGTTTGGCCAAGAAATCGTGGATAGCTAAACAAAAACGTGAGCCTAAGTTCAGCACCCGGGCGTATAATAGATGCGCCCTGTGTGGCCGGCGACGCGGATACATGCGCCGGTTCGGCCTATGCCGCATATGCTTCCGCGAGGAGGCGTTAGCCGGCAATATTCCCGGAGTTACCAAGTCGAGTTGGTAGCCCATCCAGCTAGACTTGAGACGCTTGATTGATGATAGCATCAGCAATACTACACGAATGGTAATGCTATTGAGGCAAGGCCAGGAGGTAAGTAGATGGCAGTCGTGTCGGATCCGATCGCAGATATGTTCACGCGCATCCGCAATGCGGCGATGACATCGCACCGCAATGTGAGGGTGCCCGTCTCAAAACTGAAGATGGAAATCGCTAAGTTGTTGCATCGCGAAGGGTATTTGCGTGGTTTCCAACTGGTCGGCAAGGGCCGGGAACTGCGAGTGCGTCTAAGTTTTGACGATCACGGCGAGCCAGTGATTAAAGGTTTGAGACGGACCAGCACGCCCGGGCGGCGGGTATATGCAGGCAAAGATGATTTGCCTCGGGCTATGGGCGGCTTGGGTATTGTGATTATCTCCACCAGCCAAGGCGTAATGACCGATTCCGAAGCACGGGGTAAAGGAATTGGTGGTGAGGTCATTGGTGAGGTGTGGTAGCCAGCTACAGGACTATCGCCTCCTGGCCTATTTTGCAGGAAGGACCGACCTATGTCACGGATAGGCAGGCAACCAGTACCCATACCGGAAAAAGTCCAGGTCACGGTACAGGAAGATAATACGGTAATAGTCAAGGGCCCAGCGGGACAGTTGCGGCAGCAGCTTCACCCTGACATGACTATAAAAGCCGAGGAGGGGCAGATAGTGGTGGAGCGCCCCAGTGACCAGAAACAGCACCGGGCGCTACACGGTTTGACCCAGTCATTGTTGGCCAATATGGTACAGGGCGTTGCTGAAGGCTTTGAGAAGCGACTGCAGTTGCAGGGCGTTGGCTACCGCGCGGAAATGGACGGCAATAAACTGCGGCTGCGCGTGGGCTTTTCCCATGATGTAGTTGTCGAAGCCCCGGAAGGTTTGGAAATAACGGTTGAGGGCAATAATGCCATGATAATTCGCGGTGCTGACAAGCAAGCGGTAGGCCAACTGGCCGCCAATATTCGGGCCGTCCGTCCAGTAGGACCCTACTGGGCTAAGGGGACTCGCTGGGCCGGCATCAAGTATGCCGACGAGCAACCGCGGCGTAAGCCTGGCAAACAAGCCAAGATTGGTATTGAATAGCTAACAGTGCGCGGCCATGGTGGCCGCCGGCTGAGGAGCAACTTGCTGTGAGCTCAGAGAAGAATAGACAACAAGCGCGACGCAAACGGCAACTGCGGGGGCGTAGCCAAGTAATTGGCACACCCGATCGCCCCCGGTTGTGTGTGTTCAAATCACTAAGGCACGTTTACGCCCAGATTATTGATGATTATGCTGGTCACACGCTGGTGGCCGCCTCGACACTACAGGACGATGTGCGAGACGGGCTAACCAGTACCAGCAATAAAGAAGCGGCCGCGGCCGTGGGCCAGGCAATAGCTGAGCGGGCGTTGGCCCAGGGCATAGAGAAAGTAGTCTTTGATCGGGCCGGGTGGCCCTATCACGGCAAGGTCCGGGCTTTGGCCGAGGCAGCCCGGGAGGCTGGCCTGCACTTTTGAGGAGGAGAAACAGAAGTGAATCTAACTGATGTGTGCCCTAATAAAGCCAGAGGCAAATCTCGCAAGCGCGTGGGGCGGGGTCATGCTGCCGGCCAGGGCAAGACCTGCGGGCGGGGCGAGAAAGGCCAGAAGCACCGCGATACCATCCCGCCTGGGTTTGAGGGGGGCCGTACTCCCCTATATCGGCAACTGCCGAAGTTGCGCGGCCAGACCAATCGCGCTCATAACATTGGCATATTTCGTCAGGAATACAGCATCCTCAATGTGGAACAACTTAACCGCTTCCGCAAGGGAACGACCGTCACTCCGGAGATAGCCCTGACCAGCGGCGCGATAAGCAAACTCAATGATGGTCTGAAGATATTAGGCGAAGGTGAACTGAAAAAAGCTTTGACCGTCCGCGCCCATGCTTTCAGCCAATCAGCCCGAGAAAAGATTGAGCAGGCGGGCGGCCAGGTGGAGGTGATTGAGGCGTGAAGGAGCGTCTGGCCCGGCTGGCCCAGGCCATCAGATTACCGGATGTACGCCAGCGGATTGTATTTGTGCTGGCTATGTTCGCTGTGTATGTTGCTTGCGCTCACGTCCCCCTGCCCGGCATTGATAAGGTGCAAATGGAAAGACTATTCGGCGGCGGCTTTGGCGGTGGGCTGGGAGGCCTGCTGGATGCCTTTGCGGGTGGTTCTTTGCGCCGTTTTTCCATTTTGGCCATGGGCATAATGCCCTACATTACCGCTTCAATTATCTTTCAGTTATTGGTTATGGCCATTCCATCTCTGGAGGCGCTGCAGCGTGAGGGCGAATGGGGTCAGCGCAAGATAAGACAGTGGACCAAGTATCTGACCGTAGGGCTGGCCGCCCTGCAGGGCTTTGGTATGAGTGGCTTCTTCAGCCAGCAGCAAGTGTTTATTGGTGGCACCGCCATGATGGCGTTTGATGTGCTCATGATGGTGGCCGGGACGATGTTTTTGATGTACATGGGTGACCTGATCACTGAAAAGGGAATCGGCCAGGGCGTCTCGCTGATAATCTTTGCTGGGATTATGACCCGTCTGCCCACTGACCTGGCGCAAACCGTTAACTTGTGGTGGCACGGCGAGATAGGCTTCGGCAATATCCTGTTCCTGGCGATCCTATTCGGAGTCACCATCTACGGTATCGTCAAGGTCCAGCAGGCCGAGCGGAAGATCCCGGTCCAGTATGCCAAACGGGTTCGCGGCACGCGCGTCTATGGAGGTTCCAGCAGTTTCCTGCCGCTGCGGGTCAATCAGGCGGGAGTCATCCCCATTATCTTCGCTATCGCGGTAGCCATGTTTCCGCAAACAATTGCTGTTTATCTGCAAAATGACGCAGTAGTAGGAACAATTGCCCGGTTAGGCATAGCCCAGGATAGTATTCGCAATGCCATTGCCGGATTGCTTTACTTCACCAACCCGCAGAGTAGCGAATTTGCACTGGTGCTGTACTTTGTGTTAGTGATAATATTTACCTATTTCTACACAGCAGTTACCTTCAATCCCGAAGAGATTGCTGAAAATCTGCAAAAATCAGGGGGAACAGTCCCCGGTATTCGCCCAGGCGAGAAGACACGGGACCATCTGGACAAAATACTTTATCGGATCACCCTGCCTGGAGCCTTGTTTCTGGGCCTCATAGCCGTGATGCAATACCGAGTGGGTGATATTACTGGAGTACCCACATTCACCTTGGTGGGGGGCACCTCGCTGCTAATTGTAGTGGGAGTAGCCCTGGATACTATGCAACAGATTGAAGCCCAACTGCTGATGCGGCACTATCGGGGCTTTCTGTCAGCATAATCGGAACAATTCGCAGGAGAGACGCTGGTCAATGAGGCAACTAAACCTAATCCTTTTGGGCCCACCGGGGGCCGGCAAAGGCACTCATGCCGAGTACCTTGAGAAAGAGCTGGGAATTATTCACATCTCGACCGGAGACATACTGCGGGAGGCAGTTGCCCAGCAAAACGAGCTGGGTAAGAAGGCTCAGCAATATATGGATGCCGGCCAGTTAGTTCCTGACGAGTTGATCATTGAATTGGCCCAACAGCGGCTCCAGCAGCCCGATTGCATTAGCGGCTGGCTATTGGATGGGTTCCCGCGCACGGTGGCGCAAGCCGAAGCCTTGACCCAACTTATACAGGAGTTAGGTAGCAGCGAACCGTTAGCGGTAAATATGACGATTAGTGACGAGGAAGTTATCCGACGGCTATCCGGACGCCGCCTGTGCCGGGATTGCGCGCAGATATTCAATGTGTACCG
>JALGTV010000243.1 GCA_029821215.1 Candidatus Zipacnadia bacterium
CTGCAGGCGGCCCAGCAATATTGGCAAAGCGAGCCTGACCTGCCGGTGGCCCTGGTAGCGATTGACCTGCAACGAGTGAACGAAGTGGTGAACTGTTTAGCAAAATTTAGTGATACGGCGGTTACTCAGATGCCTGGTGTCATTGCTGAAGTTACCCTGGCCCGCAGTTCCACTATGTCGTGGGGGGCCCAGCATAACATAGCGGACCTGGGAGGGTTCGCCAATGCGCTGGCCGAACTGACCACCAGTCCTATCCTGGCCCAGCGGGCCTGGGAATTGGGTCAGGCAATACGAGCGGCGACCTTAAATAGCTATATTCAAGGGCCGGGAAGTGAAGGAAAAGTCAAAGGAGCTGGGTTAGGCATCTTTTTCCCGGTGACGGGGGAATCTGACCGACTCTCCGCCACCTACCAGTCGGTAGCGCAGCTCTATGGGCATAATAACTGGGGTGCTTTCTTGCAATCATATCTGACCGGTCTGCGCGACCTGGTGAGTACCATCAGCCCTAGACCAATGTCAGGATAATGACCAAATCCCAATGGCACTGGCTAGGTGAGGGGACAACGGATATAGCAGCTCTCAAGGAACTGATAACACTAACTACATCGCAACCAGCTACTGGGAGGGGGAGATTTACTGATGTATGCCGGTAAGGCTGACAAGATAGCCTCCTCAATTAAGTTAACAGTCGCAATTGTGGCTCTCTTGGCAATAGGGATAGGAGTCGCTGGGGCGCAGTGTGAAGGCTGCCCCAAATCTCCAGAGGATTACCGGGTCAAGCAGTTTTGGTATCAGGGCAAGCTTGTGGATAAGATAATCGTGCCTGGTCGCCCTCCGCAGGACTATCGAGCTCCTGCCGTCCAACTACCTCAAATGCGTCCTGCCCAGGATGGGTATCCTCCTCAACAGGTTGAAGTTCTTCCCAACTCGCCCGCCCTGGATTGGTCCTATGGATGCGCGCCCACCTCCGCCGCGATGATATTCGGCTACTATGACAACGTGCTTTATCCCAGTATGTATAGCGGCCCGACCAACGGCGGCGTATTTCCAATGACTAATGCGAGCTGGGGGGAAGGAGAGTGTCCTCTCAGTGCCACTCATCAGGGGTATGATGGCCTGTTGCTACGCGGACACGTTGATGACTATTGGATAGCCGATGGGGACCCAGGCCCTGATCCTTTTCTGATTTATGGTTGGCCTGAGCATACCCACGCCGATTGCACCGCTGATTTCATGGGGACTAATCAATCGGAGTTCGGCATGTCTGACGGAGCCACTGCCTACTACTTTAATAATGATGGCACTCCTCTGGAGGACTTCACCGGTGATGAACCTACCGGCCGCGATGGATGCCACGGCATGCGCCTGTTTGCCGAATCGCGCGGCTATACTGTGCAGACTAACTTCAATCAATACATTTGGGGTTATGGCGGGAATACCGAGGGATTCACATTCACCGATTTTCAGCGGGAGATTGATGCGGGCCGTCCGGTTATGATCCTGGTCACGGGGCATGCGATGGTTGGTTTTGGCTACGATAGCACCCAAACCCCACCCCTTGTCTACATCCATGATACCTGGGACCACGCCGACCACGAGATGGAATGGGCCGGATCTTACAATGGGATGCAGCACTATGCCGTGTCAGTGTTTCGTGTGATGCCACCGCCGCCGCCGACCATTACGATAATGTCGCCCCGGGATGGCGAACTAATTCATGTTGGGACTCCCACGATTATTGCTCGTATAGTCTCGGAAAGCGCCAATTACTTGGTTGACGAATCTGCAGGTGTGGATCCCAATAGCATCGTGCTAAAGCTGGATGGCGTGGAGGTAACTGATTGCAATTTTGATAACACCACCGGCCTGCTTACCTGGACGCCGTCCACGCCACTGGCACAGACCAGCCACATGATAACTCTGGATGCTTCCGACAATGACGGCAAGGCCGCTGACCAGGCCACCTGTAACTTCCGGATAGTAGTGCCGACGATAGACGACGGGCTGCATATGTTCTCTCTCCCCTATACTTATGCTGCCGATCAGATGCCCACTCCCAGTGAGTTGTTGGGCCTGGCGGAAAACGAGATTAAATTAGCCCGCTGGTGGCCGGAAGATTCGGCCTACAACAAGCATCACATCTACCCCGACGACTTTGCCAGCTTCCTGCCTCCTGACGCGCGCGGCCCCACGCCGGTGGTAGCTTCGCCCCCAGCCGGATTGGGATACTTCCTGAGTATACCGCGTCGGGCCCAACTTAACATCACTGGGCAGGCGCTGGACCAGGTGGACAGCTATCAAATCCGCCTCAGTTACACCTATGACCCGCCGCAGGGCTGGAATATGATTGGTTGTCCGTTTACCCGGCCAGTTGACTGGGGTAGCGTCTACTTTATCACTAACGGCCAGCGCCAGTCCCTGCGTGAAGCGGTGGCGGCCGGCGTGACCGATGGGGTTCTGTTTGGCTACCATAGTACCGCCAGCGGCCAGCGGAGGCTACTATGACTTCCCTACTGACCCATTCACCGCCATTATGGAACCATTTGAAGGCTACTGGGTCCATGTGTGGGAGGATACCACGTTGCTGATATACTCGCCTCAGGTTGGAGTAAGCAGAACCGACAAGCATGAGGAGCAAGCACAGACCCCTGACAGTGGTTGGCAGGTGCAGATTGTGGCCACTGCGGGTGCTGACTGCGATCCAGCCAACTATGTCGGTGTCCATGGGAAAGCCAGCGACAATTATGATCCCGGCCTGGATATTGGCAAACCGCCGCCGGTGGTTAATACCGTGCGTGCCTACATCCCCCATTACCAGTGGCAACGACATAGCGGAGCCTATGCCCGCGACCTGCGGGCTGCCCAGGCAGATAAGCACAGTTGGGATGTGGAAGTCAGTTGTCCGCTAAGTGATACTGAGGTAACGGTGCAGTGGCCGCGACTTAATGCCAGTGTCCCCCAAGAGTGGCAGTTTATCTTAGAAGACCTGGATAGCGGCCAGCAAGTATTCATGCGCACCAGCAATGGGTACACGTTTACCACTGGATCCAGTGGGGAAATCCGCCACTTACGGTTGGTAGCCTACAAAGACAAAGGTGACAGCGTACTCACCGTGAGCGGAGTTAGTGCCCAGGCCGCCCCCGGTGGGGGAGCGGTGATTACTTATGCCCTGTCCCAGCCGGGCACTGTAACTGGGCAGATCCGCAACATTTCGGGTATACTTATTAGACAGTTCGCGGAGCAGCGAACCAGCGGTGGCCAGGTAGAGATGTTGCTGTGGGATGGCCGCAATTCGCACGGGAGCCGAGTGCCCGCCGGGACATATCTGGCCCGGATAACCGCGCGTAATAGTAACGGACAGACCGTCCAGGCGATACGGCCATTCACTATATCACCCT
>JALGTV010000244.1 GCA_029821215.1 Candidatus Zipacnadia bacterium
AAGCACTGGGCCAGTTAGCCCGGCATCCTCAATAACTTCGGCTGCCCCCGCCTGCTGGACAGCGGCCGCATTGTATTTCTGGTGACCGGCAGCATGGGGGTAAGGAACCAGGATGAGCGGTTTGCCCAGGGCAGTGGCCTCGGCCAGGCTGCTGGAGCCAGCTCGGCTGACAATCAAGTCAGCAGCCGCCATTGCCGGCCCCATCTGCTCCAGATAGCTGTGACATTGATAAGCCGGAGGTCCACTCCCCATTTGTTGGGCCTCATGGCTCACCGTCTCGTAATCTCGCTGACCTGTCAGATGCACTATCTGCAAATCATTATGGGCGAGTAACACGGGCAGGGCTGCCATCAGAGCCTGGTTAATGCGCCGGGCACCCTGGCTGCCGCCAGTTACCAAGACAGTAAACTTATCAGTGGCCAGCTTCAGCAGTTGCCGACCTTCGCTCGCGGTAGCAGTTAGAATCTGGTGACGCACCGGCCCACCGGTATGGACAATCCTATCATTAGCCAGATATTTACTTGCCTCAGCAAAGGTGAGGGTAATTTGGTCAGCCCATCGGCCCAGCAGCCGGCTGGCGCGGTCGGGATAAGCGTCACAGATGTGCACTACCGAGGGTATACCCAACATTCGCCCGGCCACCACCACCGGTGCCGCCACATAGCCACCGGCTGCGAATATGACTGCTGGCCTCCAGCGCCGCAGCAGGCGGGCGCTAACCAGGGTACTCGCGACCAGCCGCCACAGGCTCCCTACCCAGCCCAGCGAGGCACCATAGGGAAAAGGTCGGGCATCAATCAAATGATAAGGGAGCTGAGTCTGAGGTAGCAGGCGGCAGTCCAAGTCGGCGCCGGCCGCACCTATTAACAGTATCGGCACCTCCGGGCTGATTTGCTGCAACTGCTCAGCTACCGCCAACGAGGGAAACAGGTGACCCGCCGTTCCGCCGCCAGCCAGCACTATTCCCGTGCTCATTGCCGATCCTGCCTAATTGGATGACTGTGCCGTGCCACCGATAGGACGACACCGGCCGCCATCATTGAACTGATGAGACTGCTGCCACCGGCACTGATGAACGGCAGTGTTAGGCCAGTGACCGGAATGGAAGAGGTAGCCACGGCGATGTTAACCAACGCTTGCAGAGTCAAGCTCATTCCCACGGCTGCGGCCAGAAACCAGCCCAGTCGGCTGCCACTGACCTGGCCGATTTTGAACGCCCAGGCGGTCAGCAATACCATTAACACCAGCACTCCTAACCCTCCCCATAGTCCCAACTCCCCGCCAATTACACAGAAGATTGAATCAGTGTGAGGGACAGGCAAGTTCTTCCACTTATCCGGACTCATTCCCAGGCCAGTACCTACCACTCCTCCTCGGGCTAAAGCAATCAGCATATTGTAGATATGGTAGCCGGGGCCCTGGAGATAATCGCCCGGATTGAGCCAGGCCAGAATGCGGGTCCACACGTAGGGCTTGGTGGCCGCCAGACCCAAGCCAATCCCGGCCAAACCTACACCCGTTGCTGCTACATAGCGCAGACGCGCTCCCCCTAACAGCACTATCGCCAAAGCCAACATCAGAACCAGCATCGCCATACCCTGATCAGACTGTTCTACCAGCAGCAGGACCATAGCGGCGGTAGCTATCGCGATGGGCACAATGACTGTGCGCCGATTGCGCCAATTCACCGGTCCGCGGGCCAGGCAGGTGGCGCAGAACGCCACATAGGCTACCTTGGCAAATTCCGAGGGCTGAAATCCCCACACCCAACAGCGCGAGGCTCCCACACTTCGCCCCCACACAATCGCCAGACCCATCAATGCCAACCCAATCAGTAGGCCGGGGCGACTGAGCCGGGCGATCAGAGTCGGGGACAGGTAACTAACCACCATCATAGCTACCAGGCCAATTCCTGCAAATTTCAGTTGACTTTTGAGATATAAATAGGCATCACCATGTCCCGGGGTGGGCCGCCCCGCCAGCGGGAAGCTGGATGAGAATACAAACACCAGGCCTAAAACCACCAGTCCGTAGACCAGCAGCAAATACCGCTGGCCCCACACTGCCGCCTCATCACTGTTATCAGTAGTAATGTAGCCGACTAAGGCCCGCACTCGGTTGGTGGCAGCCACCTATGTATCGGCCTCCTATGCTGATGAGTCCTGGACGACCCCACGGGCCAGTCGCGTGAATACTTCTCCCCGCTGGCTCAGGTTCTCAAACATATCAAAGCTGGCACAGCCAGGCAGCAGAACTATCTGGTCGCCGGGCACCGCGGCATCATAGGCCTTACGAACTGCCGCCGCAAGACTGGTGCATTTGATGGTCTTAGTGAAAATCAGTCCCCTTACCCTGACCACCGGCAATCACAATCAGTGGGCCCTCCAGGGTGCTTAAGTCGGCTACGGCGGCAGCCGGGTTAGTCGCCTTGGAATCGTCAATAAAGGTTATACCCCCGGCTCTAACCACTTCCTGGAGGAGGTGGTCAACCGGCCTGAATTCTTTCAGCCCCTGCCCAATCTGCTGAACTGTAGCCCCGCATAGACGACCAGCCAGCGCCGCCACCAAGGCGTTTGCTACATTGTGCCGGCCCCGGACAGGCAGGTCCTCAAGGCGACAAACTCCTGCAGCGCCCTCGTCTGGTACATCTATGACTAACTCGTCCTCCACCAACCGCCCGGCAGCGTAGGGCACTTGAGTGGAGACACCCAGTAGATGACCGGGCACCACCGACTGCATCTGAGCCACCGTAGGATCGTCAATGCACAAGATGTCGTAATCACCGGCAGTCTGATTCTCAAACAGCCGCCGCTTGGCCGCGACATAAGCAGCAAAACTCTCATGCCGATCCAGGTGATCGGGGGTAATGTTCAACAGGGCAGCAATCCAGGGCCGGAAGTGATAGATGGTTTCCAGTTGAAAGCTACTGACCTCGGCTACTACCACATCCACTTGCCCGCTACGGTCAATTTGACTAATCAACGGCAGGCCGATGTTGCCGGCTATCAGGTTGTCTATCCCCGCCGCGTCCAGTATTCTTCCGGTCATCAAAGTGGTACTGCCCTTACCATTAGTGCCACAGATAGCGATAATAGGCGCCTGACAGAACCAATAAGCCAATTCCAGCTCGCCCACAATTTCGATGCCTTCGCTTCGGCCATAAGTCAGGGCCGGGTGGTCGCCGGGCACTCCCGGACTGGTCACGATAAGGTCAACTGGGCCTAACTGGTCAAACTGCTCAAAGTCAGTCACAACCTGGGCCCCTAAGCTACTGAGATCATGGGCGGCGTCAGATAGCTCGTCACTTCCCTTGCGGTCGGCACCTACTACCGTCGCTCCCTGACCGAGCAGGAATCGGACACAGGCCTGGCCACTACGGGCCAGACCCAGTACCGCTACCCGCTTCTGGCTCAGGTCGGGCGGTTGACTAAAAACTGAGTTGCGGTCAATCGGCATATTCTCACACCACAGCAGCGACAATGGATAAGCCCACAGCAGCAGCCACGGCCCCGATCAGCCACAGACGCGTAACTATCTGTGGTTCGGCCCACCCGCGCAGCTCCAGGCCATGGTGAAACGGAGTCATCAGGAAGACCCGCTGGCCGGTCGTCTGGAACCAGACTACCTGGATAATGACCGACAGAGTTTCCAGGACAAAGACGGCAGCCAACAGAGCAAATAGCAACTCTACCCCCGCCGCTACTGCAATACCCCCCAATACGACCCCCAAGGCCAAACTGCCTACATCCCCCATAAAAATCCGGGCCGGATGGGCATTAAACCATAAGAACCCAGCACTCACCCCGGCCACTAAAGCCGACAGCAGGGCTAACTCCGGACGGCCCACTACCCAGCATATCACCGCCAGGCTACCCGCACAAAGGGCAACTAATCCCGCCGCCAGTCCATCCAGTCCATCAGTCAGATTGACGGCATTGGCACTGCCTACAACCACCAGTGCTCCCAGGATTATCCGCGCTATGGCCGGCAACCCACTGAAACCTAAGACGGCGACATCGTTAGTGGTTGACGGCCAGGCTGCCACGATTACCCAGGTGAAGGCGGCAGCAACAACAAATTCAATAGATATGCGGTAGCGGGCTTTCAGTCCCGTGCTGGTCTGGTGGACTAATTTCCGGTAATCGTCAGCTATCCCCAAGCCGGCAAAGACCACCATCAGACCCAGCAGAGGGACGAGCCGTCCCGCCGAGCTTCCTGCTAACATGCCGACCACAACAGCGCCCAACAGTATAGCCACCACAATACCAATGCCGCCCATTGATGGCGTCCCGCGCTTGTGCTGGTGACTATCCGGGGTATCTTCGCGAACCTGCGGCCACCGGTTGCCTCGCGCTATGATTCGTCGGACGATATCAGTAAAGATAACCCCTACCAGCAGCCCCAGGCAGAATACTAACTCTGTTGGCCCCAGATTTGACCAATCAATCATGGTCTTGTTAGCTCCTCGGCCACTTTCTCCAGCGCAATTTTGCGGGAGGCCTTAATCAGCACCACGTCCTCAGCAGTCAGTTGGGCCTTGATCAACTGGGCAGCCTCATGCGGGGAGTCAGCCACATCAGTTCGCAGATCCGCAGATTCCAGTTCGCAGATCCGCAGATTCTGCCTCGGCGGCAGCGAGGGGTGCCCAATGCCCCAGCGTAATGAGCCAGTCAATTCCCTGCTGGGCGCAGAGCTGGCCCACTCGCCGGTGTTCGCGCTCCGAAGTCTCGCCTAACTCAAGCATATCTCCGAACACGAAAATCTTGCGTCCTGCCACCTGCCCCAGAACTTCCAGTGCCGCCGCTACCGAGGTGGGACTGGCGTTATAAGCGTCATTAATAATGACCGCGCCTTGTGGAGCCTGATGACGCTCCCAGCGCATCGCTTCTCCAACGCAGCTCTGCAGGCCCTGGGCAATGTGAGTGG
>JALGTV010000245.1 GCA_029821215.1 Candidatus Zipacnadia bacterium
CCATAGGTCTCAACGGTGTGTTGGTGGGCTACAGCCGAAATGGAGACATCGCCTAATTGGTAGTGGCCGCCATCAGTCAGAGTTATCACCTGCTCGGGAAGCGTCTGGGCATAGTGGCAAATGGGGGAGTCGCCTGCCAGTGCCTCCCCGGAGGCCAGCAGGCACCCGCGGTGCTGGTAGCCACCTTCGGTCATCGCCTCAATTAGGACGTTGGCGTCAGTGCAATGATCAATGTGATGATGGGAGACAATAATGGCATCCAACCGGCGGGGGTCCAGTTGGGGCCGGCTGGCCCAACAGCGGCCGGGGCCAGGATCCAGTATAATATTCTGGCCGGACAGGCTTAGCCAGGTGCCGGCGGAATAGCGTCGTTGAGTAGCAACCACGAAACGCCCCCCGGCTGTACCCAGAAATTTGATAAAATCAGCCAAACTTGCTCACTTCCTATTAGCAGGCATCATTCGTCTGCAGGCTCGGGCACAGACGGCTACGAATACGGGTTGAGTGGTGGTTATTATACCTAACTGGGTCAGTCCGATGAACTGTTGGCGCGGGGCAGAGGTTGGGAGTAGTTAGTGTGGCGGCCGACTCACCCCAGGAGTCAATCGGTGTGAGCTACCCGGACATCCAAGGGCAGTTGGGCAACCACCCCCAGGTCAGTGCCATATTCGTTTTCCAGAGTGAGGGTGAGCTTGGTCGCGGCACCAGGTGCGGTAGCCAGGCTCTGATTCAAGACCACGGCTTCAGTGGGATTGACCTGCTTAATTATGGGCTCGGATAGGGGCTGGTCAGCCTGATTAACGAAGGCAATCTTCAACTTTCCCGGGGCAAAAACGCCCAATTCGCCGGTCAGTTTCTGTATTTCTCCTTCACTGTATTCAAGCTGCAGCGGCTGGCGGATAGCAGCCAACTCAGTAACCTCGCGCAGCGGCCCGCCTATCTGGGTGGTGTACCACTCCTCAGTAAAGGAAAACTGCTCGCCGGGCTGGAGGGTATGCAAAGGGCTGAGGACTTCCATTTCCATATAGGAGAGATCGCCACCATTTGTCCACACTTCCACCGTGGCCCCATCATCCGGATAATCGGCCAACTGATGCACCGGGAAAGACTTGATGTATGCATACTCATTTATCTCGTCAACGTGAGCAATCCAGCCGGCCACTGAGTCAGCACCGATCTTGCCCTCCTCATTATGATAGGAGACTTGCATCAACTTGCCCTCATCAATAACCTGGAATTGGCTCTCACCGCCCTCATGCAGCGGCCAAAAGCCTTGCTCATACCTGCTGTCGGGGTTGAGCGGGAAATAAATGCGCGACTGCTCATTGTACTTGCTGGCTCGGGACAGCGAGCCGGGCACCTGGGTAACATCCCAGATACTCCAGGTAATAGGCTGGTCGGTTATATTCTTGAATATCTCGGTGATCGCGACTCTGGTAGTCCCGGCAAATAGTTTGACTCGCCGAGTTATCTGAAGGCCGGTCACCTTTTTGTCTTCGGGGCTAACCATCTCAATTTCAACCGACTGGCCCTGGGCAGCGGTGATCTGGCCGGACCACTGGCCACCAGTCAGTTGGGAGCCGAGTGGGTCAGGAGGCCCGGCCCACCTCGCCTGCGGAGCCGGCCACACCTTGTAGCCACCATAATTATGGAATACGCGGTCTTCCTCGCTGGAGGGTGGCTCATATACCTTGCCTAACTCGGCGGGATTGACCCACAATAGCGGCTTGTCACCCAGCTTGTATTCCATTATCCGTCCGCCGATGGCCGGTACTGCCACCACCGTCACCAGCCCGTTGGTGAGCCGGTAGGCCCGCCAGTTGTGATATTTGAACTCCTCAGCCCGGGCCTGGCTGGCCGGCTGGAGCCGTTGGGGGAAGCTGGTGCCGCGGATCCGGGGTGGTTCGCGGCGGGTGGTGGTACTACGTTGGCTAATTCCGCCGCCACAGCCAGTAATTATAACCAAAGTCAGAAGCCCGGCCGCCACTTTTACCACTGTTTTCATTAGGATTCATCCTTGTACTCATAACGACGTGTTGTTGACTTAATTGTAATCCTCTTGCCGGCTGCGGTCAAGTTCGTCACTGCGGACAGATTCGCCCCTCCGGCGGCGTAGGCCATGAAGGCGGGGAGATTCTGCCGGGCTATTAGGCCTGCACTCTGGTGGCCGGTCTAATAATGATTGATAGGGAAGGAGGATATTTTCTGGTAGTAGCGAAACTTGCTCTGATCGTTATATCTCGCACGCTCAGAAACCATCTGTCAGAGGAGGAGACTGATGAGAAAATCTATCAATACAGGTCTGTTGCTGGTGGCCATACTATTGGCTATTGGGATAGTCTGTTCCAGTAGCGCCGCCGACAACTGGGATGAGTTTTATCAGTTCCGCCACTCATCAACACTGCCCGGCAACCTATTCGCGGTAACCCGGGATGGCCAGGTAGGGTTTACCGGTGCTCTGCAGCAGAATGTGCCGGTGGCCTATACCCCCTGTGCGGGCAACTGGGTAATCGGGGGCAACTCCGGCAGCAACGACGGTAGTATCCACGTAAGCTGGGGAGGGGCCGAGGTCAATGGGACAGCCTTTATTGGTATGGGTTTGGGCAGTCCCGGGCGCGGTATATACTTCTCCAATATGGAGACGGGCGACGACTGGTGCTCGTCGTACAATGTGCAGGTACAGGTAATGCCGGAGACCTTGTGTACAGGATATATGGAACCAGCGGCAGCGAGTCGTCGGTCAACCCTACGGTGCCCGCTCGGCCTACGCGGTGATAACTGGCGTTGTCGGCCCCGAAGATAGACCAGCTTACATAAGCCTGGGTTGGGGTGGGGGACGGTTTGGCAGCAGTCCATTTGGCGGGCTGTCGATGCATGTGGCTGACCGACTGGCGGTAGTGGCTGAGTATGATGGCTTTAACACTAACGCGGGTGCCGCCTATAATTTTCTGCCCAGCCAGCAAAAGATGGCAGCCATTGGGT
>JALGTV010000246.1 GCA_029821215.1 Candidatus Zipacnadia bacterium
CTTCTTTCCAAAACTGTCCCACCAGCGCCCCACTCGGTCTACTGTTATAATGTATTACCTCAATTCTGTCAAGCCGTGATAATGCTAAACGCTAATACGGTACCTTATCACCGTTACAGTATTACCGTAGTGCCGTATTGCCGCTATCACCTTTCCTTCTCAGCCCTCCCCCATACCCAACACCAATGGCTGTACGTGCTGGGGAAGTTAGTGCTTACACTGTATTACTGCATGACCGTAAGACAGCTACAAGGCTATACTGTGTTACCGCCATGCGGTAATACGGTGGAAAACTCCAGAACAACAATGTGCTGTACATCGTTTTGCTACCATTACCCCACATTGGAAGCGTTCTGAACAATATTCTGGTCTGAGTTGAGCAAGTAGCATAGCTGTGCGGTTATTACTGCGTAGCGGAGATGAGCCCACCAGGCTGCGCTTTTGCTTTAAGAGAAGAAAGAGGCACAAAAGGATGGCGGGTAGTTGTTTAAGGCAACACAATGGAATAGCCGGCAAGAGCGACGGCCAAGCGTGGAGCCTTAGCAGCAAGCAGCAAACAATTCAAAGAGGGAGAGCGGCTACCCGGCAGAGAAAATAGGGGAGAGGGGATCCCGGGCGAGGCTCAGCTTAGCGCAGATTGCTCGTATCAAACAGAGTGGTTATTGAGCGATTGCCGCTTACGTCACAGGAGGCACCTAATGGTTAAAAGTACAGTAGCTGATCCGCAGGTCGGCTTTGCCCGACGGATACGGTTGCCGTTGGAGGGAGCAGAGGTTGCTTCTAACACCGAACGGTTAGGAGCAAATCCGGTCATCCACTGGCGGTGGGCCGAAGAAATGAGGAGCCAGCCATCAGTGCTAACACCTTGAGTTGTTTGGAGGCATACCAGGTCAGCCAATCCCCGGTAATATAGCCACCAAGGGAGCCAAAGCCCATACCTTGCGGACAAAAGGCTCCGGCCCGAAGGAATTCCTGGCTCAGTCAGCGAATGCGGGGGGCAACAAGAAGATATATGGGTAATTATAGTTCACAACCGTTTCCAATATAGAAGGCGGCTACGAAAGAGGTGCGGAGGGACAAAGATTATGATGAAACGATGTTCAGGCTTAGTCCTAATCGCGGTGGCAGTGTGTACGGTAGTAGGGCGAACCGCGACGCAAAACCATTTGCCCCTATTGGTGCAGGCCCAGGCTGAGTATAGTAGTACCAGCGGCGGCGACATGCGCCGGCTCCGCGAGATCGCCTCAGGCTCAACATTTGAGGTCGCAACTGTGCCGGAGATGTATGAACGTTTGCGCGCGATCGGCTGGCGGTACCTGCGCCTGATTAATGTAGATGCAAACTTTGTCCGCGTGGGCGAAGACGGTAAGCCAGTTTATGAATGGTGCAGCCACCTGCGCAATGGATTAAAGGCCTGTAAGGACATAGAGGCAATTCCCCATATCATTGTCGGCCACACTCGGCCCCCGGCTTTCCCACAGCCGGCCGACCAGTGGACCGATGCGCAGTGGCACTTATACGAGCAATACGTTTACGACTTCTTTTATTACGTCTTAGGCGAACAGGGTTTTCACGATGCCTACTGGGAAGTAGGCAATGAGCCTGAGTACGGCATGCCCTGGTTGACTGCTCAGCAATATGCAGCGCTTGCCCGCCCTCGGTATAATGCCTATTTAAACCTTTACCGGCATATTTCTCGGGCCGCGTACCGTTTTGAACACGACCATCCCGAGCTGCCCTCAATTAAGCTGGGAGGGCTGGCAGGTACCGAATCATCTTTCACCACTGGGGATTTCAATTGGTATCAACAGTTCTTGTTAGATTGTACGCAAGAGAAACTAAAACTGGATTTCTTGAGCCGCCATGTGTATGGTAATAATACCCCACTGGGGCAGCGCCAGCAGTTTGGGACTTGTCCACGCTTCTCTGTCCAGCAGGAGTTTCTCCAGCAAGCGATAAGAGAGGCTGGCCTGGATATCCCCATTCTGATCACCGAGTGGGGCGCTTCCTGGCACACTAATATGACGGAGGGTATAGACAACGCCAACAATGTCGGGGCAGCGTATGCGGCCGCCTTCTTGTATGAGATGTTAGCTTGGGGAGTTTCACGCTCATTGTACCTGGTGGTCGCGGACTTTCCTCTGCAAGACGGCAGCAACAGGAGCAACTGGGGGTGGCCCTCTCTCTTCACCTACTCTGATCTGGGCTGGAAGACCAAAGCCCCGTATAATACCTTTAAGATGCTGGCGATGATGGCGCCGCAGCGAGTTAAATGCAGTGATGGCACCAAGACCCTGGGAATGTTAGCCTCCAAAGGCCCAAACAAAGTGACCATAATGATCTGGAACTATGATTATCCTAAAGCCCCACCGGCCTACCGGGCGCAGTTGCGAGTTACGGGACTGCCATTTAAATCGCAAAATGTCTCGTGTGAAC
>JALGTV010000247.1 GCA_029821215.1 Candidatus Zipacnadia bacterium
GGAAAACGGGCTCACCGATTCGGCATGGGCATCGGGAAGCCAGCTATGAACTGGCCATAACGCATTGATGATCAGGAAGGTCACAGAGAGCATAAGGGTGATAAAGACTACGTAGCCCAGAGAAGCTGCTCCCATACAAGCAGAAAGAGCCTCTATTTCCAGCGTGCCATACGTCACGTACAAGGAAACAATCACAACCAGCATGGCCACGGAGCCAATGAGCGACATAATTATGTACTTCAACCCCGCGGCAACGGCTTTGCCTCCCTTAAGGCTTATCAGAAGATATGTGCTCCAGCTCACTATCTCCCAGAAAACGTAAAACGAGATTAGATCACCTGCTACCACAGCTCCCAGCATGGCGGCGGTGACGAACAGCATACTGAAGTAGTAGTAATCCAGTCTCTGAACAGCCTTCATATATTGTAGAGAATATATGATTGACAATGCGCCGATACCGGCGATAGTAACAGCAAAGAACCACGAGAGCATATTCAGCCGCAAAACAAGGGGAACGCCTATGAAGCTAATACTCAAGGGCTGCTGCAATACTTCCCCGCCGACATAAGGGTAGAGGTAAGCAATGATGACTATGAGAAGCGAAGAAGTGAGAACGGCGAGAAAGTTACGCAGGCGAGCGCAAACCTTCCCTGCGAAATAAGTAAGAAAGGCACCTCCAAAGGCAACTGGCAATAGACTATCGAGAAGCAGAAGTCCGAGGCTCATCCTAAAACGCTCCTGATATATTCCACTCTATTCAAAAGCTCTGTCGCTGCGGGACGCAATACCTCGCTCACTATCTGCGGCCAGATTCCCAATACAACGATCAGGGCCACCAAAATACCTATAGGAATTAGGGCACTCACAGGAGCTCCTTGGCCTTTCGACCCGTTTGGGTTAGTGGGCTCGGTGCTTGCCGGGTTGTCGGCTGGTTCCTTGAAAAACAAGGCCTGGACTATTCGGAAGAAGTACGCGCCCTCTATCACCGTGCCGAGGAGAGCGACACCTATGAGAATGCTAAACACCATGTCGGCGTTCTCCAGTGCCGCACGAATAACCATGAACTTGCTGGGGAATCCGACAAACGGGGGCAGGCCCACCAGGGAAAATGCCCCAATAGTGAAAAACAGTGCGCTCAGAGGCATGCTCCTGCCGATTCCCTGCAGGGCGGAAATCTCCATGCTCCCGGTGCGCTCAATCATATAGCCCGTTGACATGAATAGTATTGCCTTGGCCAGAGCGTGGCTGATTATGAGAAACAGAGCCGCCTCGATGCCGATCACCGAGGCCATTCCGAAGGCAAACACAATCAGCCCCACCTGCCCGATGCTGGAATAGGCCAGCAGCCTCTTAATATTGGTCTGGCTGAAGGCGCATGCTTCGCCTATCAGGAGTGTCAACAGGCCCAGAACGGCGACGAAAAGCATAATGCTTTCGGCACCGTAGATGGTGAACAGCACCCTGGCCATCGCATAAATGCCCATCTTGATGGCTATGCCGGACAGAATGGCACTGATGGACGAAGGAGCCGACGAATGAGCGTCCGGCAGCCACGCGTTCAGCGGGAATATGGCTCCCTCCACGCCGAAACCAGTAATCAGAAACGCCATTGAAATGAAAACGTTCATCGGGCTGACCGTGGTGATGTTCCGTGCTATATCGGCCATGCTGAGAGTGCCGAACAGACCGTAAATGAACCCGATCCCCACCAGGATGAGGCTTGAGCCAATGGCTCCCTGTATGATGTACTTGGCCGCTGCCTCGACGCTAGCCCTGTCGCCGCGGTATCCCACGAGGGCATAGGAAGATATGCACAGGATTTCGAAAAATACGAACAGGTTGAAGAGGTCGCCCGTAAGCACAATGCCCGTCGCAGCGGTCAAAAGCAACAGGTAGAGAGTATGATACTTGACCACAGGCCCCTGGTGGATATATCCGAGCGCATAAATCGCTACGAGCAGGCCCACCAGGGCGATGAGCATACTGAGCACGATGCCTAACGGTCCGGCGACCAGGTGAATAGAAAAAGGCGGCGCCAAACCAGCCGTGCGGACTATGATCGGTTTGGCTATGGCCTCCGGGAGGAGGTGAGCGGCAAGGGCAAGATTAAACGCCATAGCCACAACAGGCACGTATCCGGCGAGCTTCTTAGAAACAAACGCCAGGAGCGGAGTGATGAATGCCAGGGCGAGTGGCACTGCTATCAACAGTATGGGGCTCACCATCTTAGCTCCTTGATCTTCCGCAGGTCCAGAGTACCATAATGGCCATAGAGCCGGATGGCTATAGAAAGGGCCAACGCCAGCACTGACACCCCGATAACGATGGCAGTAAGAACGAGGGCCTGGGGCACCGGGTCTACCATTTGCTGCGGTCTCTGCGCTGCCTCTGAGAAAATTGGAGCCGTTCCGGCGTGG
>JALGTV010000248.1 GCA_029821215.1 Candidatus Zipacnadia bacterium
GTGGTGCCGAAGGTCGGATTCGAACCGACACGGGCCAAAGCCCACTGCCTCCTGAGGACAGCGTGTCTACCAATTCCACCACTTCGGCAGTACACCTATTATAGGCCCCCCACAGGAGGATTGTCAATACGCGTTTCCTGTTGGTCTGGGGGTGTCATTGTTGGCTGGATGGCGCTACCTACCCGAATAGCTTGTTGGCCAGCTCGGCTACGCGGCCGCCCAGCTTGCGGCATTCATTAGCTGAACGCTCGTCAGGTGCGCCCACGGCAATAGGGCCATAGTGGTCGCCTTCGGCATCACCCTTGATAATCATGCCGTGGATTAGCAGACACTTGAGGATGTCCATCACCCACCGGGACCACCAGAAGAAGCAAAGGCCCCGCCTACCTTCCCATCAAGCTTCCCGTGGTGGACAACGCTCTCATCAATCAGACTCTTAATCTCGGCGGCCATAGTCCCGTAGTAAACTGGTGAGCCGATGATAATCGCATCGTAGTCCAGCAGGTCATCAGGGGTCACATTTTCCACTGGACGCAGGTCAACCTGGACGTCCTCAACTTCCCGTGCGCCTTCAGCGACTAACTCGGCCATCTGCTCGGTATTGCCAGTCTGGCTGTAATAGGTTATCAAGACGTTAGCCATCTCAAAAGCTCGTGGGCTTTAGTGATGATCGCCTCTACGACTGCGTTTACGCCGGCTTCACCATACTCAACGGAGGCGGTATCGCGCGGGTCAATTCCCCCGATACCTACTAGCTTCTCCTCAGGGTCAGAGGGCAACCGACTCATATCTACACAATCAGGCTGGAGGGCCATAAGTAGCGAAGTCTCCCATTTGCCAGCGTGGTCGCCCGCGTGGGGAATTTGGTCGCGTACTAGCTCGTAACCGCTACATGCCCACGCCCGAGCGGCGGGCGCGTTGGGCAGGCCTAAGCTGTACCACTCGATGGCCGCCCGGGCGTGGTTGAGCAGCGGATAATGGCCGGCAATGAGTACCATAACCCGAAAGCCCAGGCTTTGCATCTGCCGCAACATATGCACTAGCAATTCAATATAGAATCGGTCCTCTTCATGGGCACTGCGGCCCATATAGCCGGGGGCGAAGTTCTCAAGGGGCAAGTGCATTTTCTCAGCGATGAGGTCACGGTCCTCAGCATTAGTCTCCATTAAATGCGACTCGCGCGGCTCACCCCAGTACAAGGCCGGGAAAGCTATGCCTCCGCCTTGCTCCGCACATCTTACCGCCAGCATATCAGCCTTCAGCGTATCATTGCCCACGGCCAGGTGCTCGCCGTGCCACTCCACGCCGCCTAGTCCCACGTAAGCAATGGGACACTCCTCGCGCGCAGCCACGATCTCGTGGGGCAGCATTTCATTGTATCGTACTTTTGCCATTTGGTGCCCTCCCGAAGGAATACTCAATCATAAAGGCCGGCTACCTGCCGGCGTCTTTGACGATCCCCCGGAACTCCTCATAGCGCGGGGAGATGTACTTATGTATCCAGTCCGGCGAGCAGACCGGGGCCCGGATGCTCGTAGTAGTCTATCCCGGTCAGGTAAGTCTCAGCGTTGGGGCAGGACCAGTACTCCCAGTGCGGAATGCGCTGGGGGGCTAGTCCCATGTAAGCCAGATATTTATCACTGTACTGCATGGTTCATAGCCTTTCTATGGTAGCTGGGCCTCGCGGGTGGCGTCCAGGGCTATATTTCATCCAGCAGCACGCAGCCAGCCCCTAACTCCTGTCGCGGCTCGCCGCTGACCTCCAGCTCGATGACCGTGGCCAGCGGATCGGGGGCCTCCGCAGGCAGGCTATGTAGAACCAGTCGGTCGGCCTGCTGAGTAAACTCGATCTGCTTGCCGTCAAAGAATCGCGCGGCCAGCACCTCATTGCGTAAGCCACCTATGGCCAGCTCTTTGCCCGGCCAGCGGTTGCAGTGGAAGTAGATTGTCTGGCCCTTGCGCGTGAAGGCCCCGGTTGTAAGGTACTCCTGGGGCATCGGATCGGTAGCGTCATATATGGTCGGGCCGTACTTCGCCAGCCACTTACCCACCTGCTGGAAGATGGCTGCAGTCTCGGGGGGGACGTCACCCTCCGGCGTTGGACCGATATTAAGCAGCAGGTTGCCCCCGCCGGCCGCGACCTGCCGGAGCATTCCGACTACCTCTCCGGCCGTCTTCCAGTTCTTGTCAATCGGGGTATAGCCCCAACTGTCATTGGTGGTCATACAGGCTTCCCACATGCGGTTGCCTTCTTCCGCGGTAATGTGCTGCTCTGGGGTGCCGAAGTCCTCGGGAAGCCCGGAGCGGTTATTGATAATAATCTCCGGCTGCAGCTCGCGCACCATGGCATTCATCTTTTCTGATTCCCAGCCCTCGACATCCAGCGGCCAGTTCATGTCATACCACATTATGTCAAGCTTGCCATAATTGGTGCACAACTCGCGGACCAGGCCATGTGTGTAGTCCACAAAGCGGCGGCGCGCATCCTCATCTTTGGCACATCGGGCGCCATCAGGATGATGCCAGTCCATCAGCGAATAGTAAAACCCGATCCGCAAATCTTGCTCGCGGGCGGCCTCCACGTATTCGGCCACCAGGTCACGGCCGGGCCCGCACTTGGCAGCGTTATAATCAGTTAACTCTGAGTCAAACAGGCAGAAGCCCTCGTGATGCTTGGTAGTCATTACCATATAACGGCAGCCGGCTTCTTTGGCGAGCTTCGCCCAATCGCGGGCAGCCATAGGCTTGGGCTTCCAGGTGTCGGCCAGTTTCTCGTACTCATCTACGGGGATGCGCTCCCGATTCATCACCCACTCCTGGCGGCCCAGTTGGGCGTACAGGCCCCAGTGGATAAACATCCCGAACCGGGCCTCGCGAAACCACTTCAGGCGTTCCTCTGTTGATTGACTTGACTGTCAGGCGTTCCTCTGTTGATTGACTTGACTGCTGGGTGGTCATTGATAGGTTTCTCCTTTTTGGTTGGCGTTAGCTCTGTCGTCACCCGTGGGGAGCCTTACTGCTAATTGGGACTGTTGCGAAAGTCGCCTTATATTATAGCAGGGGGGGCTTGCTGTCAAGGGGGTAGTGTGCTAGAATGGGAATGAGTGGTGCAGGCACAGTTTTTTGGGGATAGTGATAGCGACTATGCAAGGCGAGCACAGCAGCCAAAATAGTTTCTTCAGGATGATCTATGAAGACTTGATCCCGGCTGACCATCTGTTGCGTAAACTATCGGCGGCGGTAGATTTCGGTTTTGTCCGTGAATTGGTCAGTGACTGTTATTGTCCTGATAATGGCCGCCCCTCGTGGGATCCGCTGGTGCTATTTAAGGTGGTATTTCTGCAATTTCTGTACGATCTATCTGATCGGGAAATTGAAAAGGCCACCTACGAGCAGGTGCCTTTCCGGGTGCTTACCACCAACCAGCATCCCGACCGCATCCCGACCGCGATACCATCTGCACCTTCCGGCAGCGCCATGTGGAGGCGCAGGCAAGCGGGGCGACGAAGACGCTGAGGGGGATGATACGCCGGAAGCTACTGGTGTAGACCAGCGGCGATCAACTGCAACTGAATTGATTCCGCACACCACCGATTCTCCTGCCCCTCAACCGCGACAGTGCTATTGTGCAAATTCATAACGATCATTGGGCCGGTATTCCGACAGGCTGATAGCAGGTCTTAGCGCCCATTGTGAAACGGTATCGGGATAGTGGTCTGCACAAGTACTTACGAGCCGATGGGGGTTTTGCTTATCCCGAAGTGTACCGGTACCTGGGGCAAGAAGGGTTTAGGTACGCCATTCGGCTGCCAGAGAACCCGGTACTCCAACTCCAACTAGAGCCGCTGCTGACGCGGCCAGTGGACGGGGACCCGGACCAGACAGTAGTGCAGTATTATGATTTGTCCTACCAGGCGGTCAACTGGCAACGCCCCCGGCGAGTGATCGCCAAAGTGCAGTGGCATCGGACCCAGCTGCTGCCTGAGGTGAGCTTTGTGGTGACAAACCTTGGGCCACACCGCAATCGGTAGTGGAGTTCTACAACCGCCGAGGCACTGCCGAGCAATGGATCAAAGAGGGCAAGTATGCTCTGCAGTGGACCCGCCTGTCGTGCCACCGCTTCGTGCCCAATCAAGTCAGACTATCTCTATTCGTGCTGGCCTACAATCTGGGCAACTTCCTGCGGCGCTTGGCTCTGCCGGGCAGCGTACGGCATTGGTCACTGTGCAGCATCCAGGTCAAGTTGATCAAAATCGGGGCCAAGGTAGTTCACCATACACGATAAGTAATCTTCCAGATGGCAAAGGTAGCCGTGCCCAAGCAGTTATTCAGCTAAATCCTGCACCGCATCTGGGCGCTGGCGCTAGGCTAAGGCCGATCTGAGTACCCGAGAAGCACCGAATTGTGGTATCCCTAACCTTAATATGGTGCACTACGTCTTCAGGGTACTCAATAACCTATTTAGCGTCACAACTGCCCGGCATCTGCGCCCTGAAGCTCGAGAGAGCATCCGTTTTGGACGGAATTTCCCCTTCCACAAAAAAACTTGATAATCGGGACAGAGTATATCATCATCAACACAACATCTGGGAAATCTCGGGAGAAACCTTCATGGCAAGCAAATTACCGGCGGATTTATCAGATTGCCTGCGGCTATGAAGACTGCAATGATGCCGATGCGCTGCTGGCGGCGATACTGCGGCCGGGCCGGTCTCA
>JALGTV010000249.1 GCA_029821215.1 Candidatus Zipacnadia bacterium
TTTCAACCGCCGCCTGAGCCTATTGAAAATATCCGGATTGTGCTGATAACTGACCAGGGACAGTTGGACTCCGGACCGCTGAAGCTGGACCCCAATTTGACTGAACTGCAGGGCTGGATACGACTGGGTATGGTACTGTCAGATTTCCAAGGCCCGGCCGAGCTGTCCAGCGCTACTTTGCTGCGAGTGGCGGTGACCGGTGATCATGAAGGAAAGTTCTACGTCAGCCGTTTGCGCCTTGTGCAGGAGGATAAGCCCCTAATGGCCCAGATTGAAGGGGAACAGCATGAGGTTACCTTTACTGCTGCGCCCCAGATTGAGGGCGTTGAGGGCACCTATATCTGGGACTTTGATGATCTGGATGGCCTGACCGAAGATGCTTACGGCCAGCAGGTCTCCTGTCAGTTCCCTGAACCTGGCTATTACATAGTGACTCTCACTGTCCTGGACACGGCGGGCCTGCGCGAGAAGCGTATGGATAGAGTTTACGTCATCGTTGAGTGATAGCCCCATGATAGTACCTGCCTACAGTCTCAGAGCCTTCCCGCCCGGGAAGGCTCTTTTGTGGAGGGACTATTATTGATCAGTCAGGCGGATATGCCGACTTTTACCCTGGTAAGAGGCCAGGTGGTGGACCCCGGACAGGCTCTGGAGGCCGGGGCTGACCTGTGTGTGGAGCAGGGTAGGGTAAAATGGATAAAACCGCCCGGTGCCTCGCCCGAAGGGGAAGTTATTCCGGTGCCCGGACTGGTAGTTTGCCCGGGCCTGATTGATATCCACGCTCATCTGCGCCAGCCCGGTTTTGAACACAAGGAGACCATCGCCAGCGGCACCCAGGCGGCAGTGGCCGGGGGGTTCACCACCGTCTGTGCTATGCCCAACACTAATCCGGTCATTGATCGGCTCCCGCGGGTGGCCCAGCTTCAGCAGATAATTGCTCGCACGGCTAAATGTAACGTCCAGATTATCGGCGCGGCTACTATTGATAATCAGCGCGCCCAGCTTTGTGACTTCGCCGCCTTGGTGGCGGCCGGCTGTGGGGCGATTACTGATGATGCCGCACCGCTGCAATCTCCCCAGCAGATGCGCTCGGCCCTCCAGCAGTCCAGCACCACTGGCGTGCTGTTTCTGACCCATTTGGAAGCAGAACAACTCAGCGACGCTGGAGTAATCAATCAGGGCCGGGTAAGCGAAGAATTGGATGTGCCTGGGCAGGATTCCCGCTCTGAGTTAGTTGCCCTGCAGCAATGGGCACAAGCCGCTGAAGGCCTATCAGGTCGTCTCCATCTGCTCCACCTGAGCACTGCTGACAGCGTCGCCTATCTCGGTGAGTTACAACAGGAGGGGCGCTTCAAGTCATTAACTGGTGAGACAGCTCCTCATTATTTCTGTCTGACTGAAAGCGCAGTGCTGGAATTTGGCGCTGATGCCAAGATGAATCCGCCCCTGCGCACCGAGGCCGACCGCCAGGCCGTCAAGCGGGCACTTATTGATGGCACCATCCAGGTAATTGCCACTGACCATGCGCCCCACACGCCAGCCGAGAAGGCCTGTGGCCTGCGGGAAGCGCCCTTTGGCATAGTGGGTCTGGAGACCTGCCTGGGGCTGGTACTGACTCATTTGGTACATACTGGCGACCTTTCCTTGCTTGAAGCTCTGGCCAAGCTGACCTGTAATCCGGCGCGGCTGCTGAATCTACCCGGGGGCACCCTAACGCCTGGCTCACCGGCCGATATTGCCATCATAGATCCAAACAAGGCCTGGGTCGTCCAGCCGGACCGCTTTTACTCTAAGGGCCGCAACACCCCCTTTGCTGGATATGGGGAACCATTGTCGGCGGGCGGTTTGCCCAGCGAGAAGGACAAATGCTGCTGGCCCAGAAATAACCACATTGGAGTGAACATGGAAAAGGGGCAAGCTAACAAAAAGCCGGCGATATTAGCCTTGGAGGACGGCACGGTATTTGAAGGCTGGGCCTTCGGAGCCGATGGCGAGCGCAGCGGTGAGGTGGTGTTCAACACGGGGATGACCGGCTATCAGGAGGTACTCACCGACCCGTCCTACCGCGGCCAGATTGTCACTATGACCTATACCGAGATTGGCAACTACGGGGTCAATCCCGAGGATGTGGAATCGTGGCAGCCGTGGGTGGAAGGCTTTGTAGTGCGAGAAGTCTCGCCGATAGTCAGTAACTGGCGGGCTACCCAGAGCCTTCCGGATTACCTGCAACGCCACGGCATAGTGGGAATTGAAGGAATTGACACTCGGATGCTGACCAAGCACATTCGTACCAAAGGTGCGATGATTGGTGTCATCTCCACCGAGGACCTGGACCCCGATAGTGTCGTAGAAAAGGCTAAGGGCGCTCCGCGGCTGGTGGGCCGGGACCTGGTGTCCGAGGTTTCTTGCTCTGAGCCCCGCCGGTGGGGTGAGGACGGCTATGAACAGCTCGCGGGTACCACCACCGCCAGCCAGCTTTCCTTACAGGTGCCCGCCGGCCCGCGCCGGTGGGTCAGTGACAGCGCACAGAGGCCAGGCACTGACCTGCGTGGTCATTGGGAAAGCTATCGGGTGGTGCTGGTTGATTGTGGGGTCAAGCAGAGCATCCTCCGCCACCTATACCGCCGCGGCTGTGATACCCTGGTGGTACCGCCTACTACCACTGCTGACGAGATACTGGCCTGGGAGCCGGACGGGGTAGTGTTATCCAATGGCCCCGGCGATCCCGAGCCGCTTACCTATGTAATCCAAACCACCCGCAACCTGATCGGCAAAGTCCCTATCTTTGGCATCTGCCTGGGCCAACAGATTCTGGGGTTGGCCTTCGGCGGGAAAACTTATAAACTGAAGTTTGGCCATCGGGGCGGCAACCATCCCGTCAAGAACCTACAAACTGGCGAGATTGCTATCACCACGCAAAATCATGGCTTCTGTGTGGATATGGATAGTCTGGCGGGCAGCGGGCTGAAACTGACTCACGTCAACCTCAATGATATGAGTGCCGAAGGTATGAAGCACGAGGAGCTGCCCATCTTTTCGGTGCAGTTCCATCCCGAAGCTAACCCCGGCCCTCACGATTCCCTGTATCTGTTTGACCAATTTATTGACTGCATGCAAACTAAGCAACATACCTGATAAGCTAAGCCGGAGCTTTTGACTTTGGCCGGTAGCTGTGCTATACTTGGTGAGTACTGAGGCAGAGACATCTATCACGAGGAGTGCTGGTGATGATCAAGGCAAATCATTTGCTAAGGACAGTGCTGCTGTGCGTCGTGATGGTGGTTGGCCTGGCGACCCTGCCCGGGGTTGCTTCCCAGACACTGTCGTCCGAGGCGGTCTGGTTTAATGGTCAGAAAGCTGATTTGGAGAAGACGGTGCAGAAGATAGACAACCAATTCTATATCACATTCACTGACCTGGTGCGACACATCGGTGGCACCCTGAACTGGGGGCCTGACGACAGCTATATTGAGTGCCAGCGCGGCGATACACTGGTACGGGTCATTCCCAACCGTAGCCACGTCTATGTGAACGGGGTAAAGACCGACCTGAGCTATAAGAGCCGCCGCATAGGCAGCCGCACTTACGTTCCCCTAAAGCCTTATTGCCAGTTATTCGGGCTTACCTTCCAGTGGGACTCTGTCCTGTCTCGGATATATATTAGTTGGTCAGAAGAAACTTGAGGGATATTGCCTAATCTCTGGTTGGCTGTTGCCACCCCCAGCGTCCAACCCTGGGGGTGGAATCTTAATTGGTTGCTAATAGCTGATGATGATTGATCTACACTGCCATATCTTACCTGGCCTTGACGACGGTGCGTCTGATATTGACACCTCTGTGGAAATGGCGCAGATGGCCGCTGATGATGGCATTGACATCGTGGTGGCCACACCCCATGTCTCATCGGTCAACCCCCTGTCGCCCGATGAAATCCGTACGGCCACGCAAGCTCTCAACCAGGCTTTGCAGCAACAGAACATAGACTTGACGATAGTACCTGGAGCTGAGGTAGAGGCCCAGCCTCAGTTGGTTAAACTGCTCAAATCAGATCAACTGGTCACGCTGGGTGATAACGGCACTCATCTGCTGATTGAGACTGCCTTTGTGGGGATTCCCCAGTTCCTGGAACAGATGTGCTTTGAGCTGCAAGTTGCCGGTGTAACACCGGTCCTGGCTCATCCGGAGCGTAGTGAGCTTGCTGTCCGCCAGCCGGAGATTTTGAGAAA
>JALGTV010000250.1 GCA_029821215.1 Candidatus Zipacnadia bacterium
GCGGCCTGCCTTCTTAGGACTAATCTTTGGCGAGTACTTTATGGCGGTGTTGTGGACAGTAATCTCGTGGGTTTTTGGTACCAATGTCCCGATGTTCCCCTGGCCGTAGCCGGGTTGCTTGTGGACGCCGGTGGAGATATAGCGGGACGGCAAATAATGTCCATAAAGACCACACCGTCTGGACCATGTGCTAAGTGCTAATGCCAACTAATTTGAGGCGATGCCTCCTGCGTCAGTTGTGCTTGCAGACAAAAAATCAATTTAAAAACAGTTTGGCATTTGCAGTAGATAAACCACGAGGGATAGAAACCGGGCCGAAAAGGCGGTTTTTGGTGATACGAATTGGCCGATTTAGGTGTGTCTGGTGATGAGGCGGTGAATATTGGGCTTTTGAATTCGGCGTATAGCAGTTATGAGCTGATGGAGAGGCCCGCGGGACACTAATGCCGTCCCAATGCGGCCCTAAAAGCCATCAGGGCCACCCTGTGAAGCCATTCAGCCCGCCAGTAGTGTGAAGTTCGCCACCGTCGCGGCCATTAGTGCCTGAAACTGTGTCTTCATCCGTCCGCAGTATCTGCTCTGTCGTATTCCCAACCATACCCGTCGCTCAGACAGTACCATCGGCGCGGGTGGAGGTGGCCACCTTCAAAAGAGCACCTCGCCAGGGGAAAACCAGGCGTCAAGCAGGAGGCACGTAGAGCGCTTCATCAGCAGTATCTGTTGCCGCAAGCCGCAGATACTGCTCCTGCTTACGTGAATTTCCTTGCTTTCCAGCCACCTGTGCTGCCTGGAGATAAATTCGGGCATCTTCTTTCTGGGGGGGGGCTGACTTACCCACCCCCAGATTGCGCGGATACTGCAACGCCAGCTCGCAGTCGGCAAGTGCCGCATCCAGGTCGCCGGCCTCTTCAGCCGCGCCCGCTCTCCCCAGTAGCGCGTCCACCCATATCTTTCGCATGTCCCGCTCCCCCTCCCACGGGAGAAAACGGTGAGTTTGCAACTCCTGGAGTGCCTCATCCCAGTGCTCCAACTCCACCAGCGTGGCGGCCAAGTACTTTGCTATCTGCCATTTGTCCTGAATCGACGGTGGGGCAGAGCGCAACAACGCGAGTTGCTCCTCCGCGCTACGTTCATTTGCCCTCAGTAGCTGCACAAGTTCGATATACAGGTGGTAGTCATTAGGGCGGCTGGCGATGGCCTTGTGGTACCACGCGATTGCTTCGTCTTTTTCATCACGCCATTGCCAGAGGCCAAACCCAACGTTGCGGCAGAGCACAGAATAGCTGTCATCAATTGCGGCGGCCGCAAGCCACAGTTGTAATGCCTCCTCATGCCGTCCCCGTGCTGTTAGGAGGTTGCCCAGTAGGTACTTAGCCTGCCAATCACCTGCATTATACTCAATGGCGGCTTGCAGCACGGGAATCGTCTCCAAACGCCAGGGGAAACAGTAGTCCAGGTCACCGGCGGCTGCTTTCTCATACTCTTGCTGTTGCGCCCCGCGCTCAACACCAGCATTTGATAAATAGTACGCGAGAGAATAATGAACTAAAGGGTTTCGCTCCACATTCTCAAACTGGGAGCAGCCGGTCCGCAGCAGGTCTATAGCCTCATCCCAGCTTCGCAGGTTTGCATACTCGGCGGCAACTTCCAGCCACTGCTCCGGTTCATTGCGCAACAGATGAGGCTGGGCCAGCTCTGACTCGGAGGCAGGTATTAGGCCCATCGTTATCTCTATCTGTCGCAACAACTCGGTTGCCTCTTCAACCTGGCGACCACACGCGATTAAGCGCCTAAGAATCTCACGAGCCCCGTTCACATCGCCAGTCAGCTTTTTCGCTAAAGCAAGGTAGTACCGGGCCTCGTAATCTTCTGGATTGCGCTCTACTGCCTGGCGGAAGTGCTCATGGGCACTCTCATACTGCCCAGCTTGATAATCCACGAGTCCCAACCCGAGGTGGGCGCGGCTATAGCCGGGGTCAAGGCTTAAAGCCCTTTCATATAGCCGCCGGGCCTCGCCTAATCGCCCACTCCGCTCTTGGTTGACTGCCCGAAGGCTCAGCTCCTCGGCGGAGCACTCTTCCTCTGCTTTGGGCTTGGGCTGGTCGCGCTCGCCAGTTACGGTCACCGAAGGTTGCCGCGTGTAGGCCGGAGGATGTTCGTAACGTAGCAGCTCGCGGCCCTCGGCAGAAATGGTAACCGTTACTTCCTCACCGGCTGCGATATCCGGCAGCGGGAATACACCATTGAAGGGTGCTTCCGGACTCAACGGGGTTTGCTGGTGCCACAATGTGCGGCCCGGGGCGGCCACCCGTAGTTCTGCATTAGGGTGAGGGCGGCAAGTGATTGCGCCTATCCGCATGCTGTCCGCTTCCTCGGTGGCCCACACATAGTCGCCAATCTTGTGGAGCGGCCACCAATATTCAGTCCAATTAAACTTCTGGAAGGGTTTCATAAACTCATAGGTGTTCATGTCCACAAACCGCCCACTCTGCAGCTCCACGTATTGGCCATCGGCGTCAGTTAGCAGGTCTACCCAAATCATTCCATCATCGGCTGTTCCCCAGGTGAAGAACTTCTTGCCCACACAGTCGGCATGGTCGGCGATGTGGACCATGCCGGCGTCCTGCTGCACATGGTAGCCGCCGAAGAAGTCCTCAGTCACATCTAGGGTAAAGATATCATTAGCCCACGGGTGATTGCGATACCAACTGAGGTCCCTGCACTTCCACAGAGGATAGTCAACAATGCCCTCCCGACTAAACAGCGCTTTGTGGGCCGGGTAGACAAGGTGCAGGTCATCAGTAGCTGCCATCGTGGCATTGGACCACACATAGTATCTCTGTTTCACCGGCATACGGTTGTGCACCATCACTTGCTGGTGAATACGGGAGTCATCAGGATACAAAGAAAGAGTTACCGCCCAGCGGGCCCGAGTAATAAGGTCAATGTTTGAAATGGTGATACTAGCCTGTCCACCCGAAGCGTCACTGCTCTCTTCCATCTCCCAACTAACTGGTGACACCGTCGTTGTACTGTGTCCATATTTTTGGAAGAAGTTAAATTCAATCCCCCCGGATATCCAGGCGCCCCGCAGCGCCACTAACCCGAACTTCACTACATTGTTGCGATAGAACATCTCCCGGCCAGCAACCTTGTCATAAGCCGAATGCAGGTGCCCACCTAACTCGGGCAGGACGATGAGGTGCATATACTCGTTCTCCAGATGCAGCGCCAGGTATTCTCTGTCCTCGGCCTCGTGGGTGAGGTCATCTTGCATAGAATACGGATATATGTTCCGCTGAAACGGAGGATTTACATCGTCGGGGCCCCGGCGGTAAGTCTTGAGCGTAAGCGTGTCTTGCCAGGCTGCAACCTTCATCACGTAACCTCCAGAATAAACTTATATGGTGAGTTCCTCAGCACCCCTGCCAGCCTCGGCCGCTTAAGTAACACCACCGTCCTGTAGAACAGACGCGACTATAGCAGATTACTCAGTAGGAGTCAAGCAGGGATAGCAAGTTGCCTACCTTGTAGCGGGATTTGCCAGATGCTGTGTTGATGGTAACATATTCTGTCCCGCAGATGACGTTCCTTCCTGCAAGCTGAAATTTAGCCCCCAAAGAGTGCTTTATCGACCTTATCGGAGTACTATGCGTTGATCCAGCCGCGGAGGGCAAAAACTCGGCAAAACGGGGCCGATTCTATCCCAACCCTCACAACCCCGATTTCGCAACTGGCTCGATAAAAGGTGACTTTTGCAACAGTCTCGTCAAAGTAGAAGCATGAGCAGCAGGACAACGTACAGCTCTGCCCAGGCCAGCCCTGGCCTGGCATTGGCGGTGGCGATGAGGCTTGAGGCAGGTTGGTCGCGAAAAGGTTAAAAAGGCGCTTGACAATAATTTAGAATTGTGCAACAATGACTATTGTTGAGTTAATCAATTGCCTATTGGGCCTTACTGGTCCGGCTCGCAATCTTAAAATGGGGGGATGAGAATTATATGATAAACTCTCTCTCGGTTGGTGGTGCCTCACAGCCGGTAGAAACCGGCATCTATAACGTGGTTAGTATTTATCATCCGCGTCTGACTCTGGACGCGGATTTTTTATCCGCCGCAGGTGGATTGATGGTGGTATCTTATACTTCATACTCCCGGTTTGGTACCGCGAGAGGCTAAAGGAGGTGAGCACAGCCAAGGCTACCGGCTTTGTAGCCGGCGGTCCAGAGTG
>JALGTV010000014.1 GCA_029821215.1 Candidatus Zipacnadia bacterium
AGATACTCAGCCATACGAGCGGCCATAGCCAAGCCCAATCCGACTCCCTGGGTGCTGCGTCTAATTGCCTCTGGACCCCGGTTGAAGGCTTCAAATATCTTGTCCTGCATTGACGGACTAATGCCCGGCCCGGTATCGGCTACTTCTATAGTCACGTCTTCCTCCCCTTTGCGCACAGTCACCTCCACCCGTCCGTTTTGCTGATTGTATCTGATAGCATTATCCACCAGGTTCAGCAGAATTTGCTCTACTCGGTGCGCATCAGTTACCAGAGTCACTGCTTCTTCAGGCAGGTGAGCTTTGACTTGTACCTGTGCCCGAGCCGCTTGGGGCCGCAACGTTTCCAAAACGGATGTCACCGACTGACGCACATCAGCAGGGCGCTTGTCAATAGATATCTCACCGGCTTGCAGGCGTGACCAACTCATCAGATCCTCTATGACTCGACCCAGCCGTTTGCGGGCCCGTTCCACTCGGCCCAGATATACCTTCTGTTCTTCAGTAACTGGCCCGACTTCCTCATCTATGATCAACTCAGTATAGGCCTGCAACGACGCCAGCGGAGTACGTAGCTCGTGGGATATAACTGATATAAACAGCTCCCGGGCTTTCTTTGTCTGAGCACGATCAATAGCTACCGACGCCATTCCTGCCAATGCCCGCAGCAAGCGGGTCTTCTGGGGAGAGATGGACTGCTTGGAGTGCGGATTATCTGCCGCTATGGTGCCCACTAACGTCCCATGAGCTCGCAGAGAGACAAACAACTGTTCGCGGCGCTCGTCATCATCTACCTCTTGCTGTGAGTCGGCATATACGATAATGTAGGGAGCGGTGCTCAGGGCCGCGTCCACCAGCGGATTCTCACCACTCTGCAATCGGTGAGTTTGGTCGGAAATATCAATAACCGTCCCATCAGACCGGGCTTCCACTGCCCCCCGCAGAACCCGCTCGTCATGGTCAGCCAAGTATATCCGCACCCGCTCAAATCCAATGGTAGTAGCAGCATTAGAGGCGATGCGATTCAAAACTTCACGCAATTCGGAAGTCTCAGTTACCGCAGTCGCAGCTTCAAATAAGGTCCGGGCCCGAGCCTCTTCCTCCCAGGCTTGAGTCACTGCCGCCTCCAGCCGCTTACTACGCTGGTCCGCCAGGCCACGGAGCCGCGCGTTGTGAACAGCTACGGCGGCCTGGGCAGTTACCAGTTGCAGAATATTCTGCTGGGTGCCTGCCGGCGGTCCCGAGACGGGGCGGGCGACGGTTAGCACCCCCACAATCTCCTGGTCAATCCGGAGGGGAATGGAGGTTACATTGTGGGTAGCGCTGCTCTCTGGTGCGGGCAGGTCGCGATGGACGATCTGCGACTGTCGAACCGCACTCCAGGCGAGGTCATGCACTTGCACATAGACCTGCTCGGCCACGGTCCGGTCGGGCCAATGAGTAAAGGTCTGCTCAAACTGGGCATGCTCCTTATCAAGTATCTCAATCCACGCACAACTGGCTGAGCAAACCTCAGAGGCGGTCCTGACAATTCGCTGCATTACCTCGGACAGATCCTCGCCAGCACTAATAGCCGTAGTTATGTCCATTAGCCGCTGGACAAGGTCTGAGCTGCGTTCAGTTTGCCGACGCTCTAAGGCAGTGCCGACTACTATGGCCGCTTCTATCCCGAACAGTTGGAGCAGGTGCTGAGTAGTTTCGGTCCCTATCCAATGATCCCGGAAGCCAAAAAATACAATGCCCACAAGTTCTCGTCCCCACCTCAGAGGAAGTACTCCCCCACTGCGTAGCCCTTCACGGACCACCAACTCTTGCAGCGCGCTCTCGCCTAAGTCGCGGTAGAACGTCTCCCAGTCATCTATGAGGGTTGGCACGGACTGCTCACTGAGTTTGTATTGTGACAGGTTGTTGGTTAGGTGCCCGGCAAGCTCACTGGTATGCTGAGGGTTGAAGCCCTCGTAGGCAGTAATCGGTTCAGCGCCCCCATCTCCTATCCTTATTACGCTCAGGGCAGCATCATAAGGCAGCAGGTGGCCCAGAGCCACTAAGACCTTCTCGGCCAGTGCCGGTAATTTCTCGGTTGGCTCTAACCTTTCAAGGGCAGTGACCAGACTTACCAGTTGGGCACTGATTCCCTGTAGTTCGGCGGCTAATCCCGAGGTGTCCTCCGTTTCTACCGCAGTCAGCAGAACCGCTTGCGGCACCTCTCCCTCGGTGCCTATGCCGGTGCAAATCAGTCTGACTGTAGGCTGACGTTTCGCCAGACATAACTGACCCTCGGCCTCAAAACTACCTCCGTGCTGGAGGACCTCATCCAGTTGGTCCTGAAACTGGGGCAGAACCTCTACTAACTGGGTAGGCGGATGGCCAATTATCTGGGTTGCCTGGTCACCCAGTTGCTGCCTTAATTGGTCACCAATTTCAATGACGATTCCCTCAGGGTCACACAGCAGTGTGTAGTTGGGTGAGTACTGGAGCAGCGCCTTCATTAGTCCCCGGCCGGTAAATTCATGGGGGGCGGTTACCTCTCGCTCGGCAACCGGCTTTATGCTGACTACCAATCCCCGGCAGTTCTCCTCATCCATAATCCTCGCCACGCGGATGTCACAGAGCTGATAGTGATGGTCCCCCCGACGGACAAAACCTCGTACTTGTAGGGCATTGGGCCCGATGCGGCGCTGCACAAGCAAGCCGAAGGCCGACGGAAGCTCTTGTTCGGCTTCAGTAGTAAGTAAATATTCCACAGTCTGGCGAAAATCTTCGGGGGGCGTAAACAGGGAGGCCACGTGTTGGCCAGCTAACTCTGGGCCCGAGTAGTCCAATAGCTGCTGGGTGGCTTGATTGGAGGAGGTGATGATGCCGGCCGGACTGGTGATAATAATGGCTTCGCCACTTCCAGCTATAACTGTCTGGTAGGTATTCTGCAGGTAGCGGGCTTGGGCTTGGAGATTGCGATGCTGGTGGCGTTGTCGCAATACTTGTTGGGCATGCCGAACAACCGGTATTAGTTCTTCAACCCACTGCTCATGTCGGGCGATGTAATAGTCAGCACCTTGGAGTAGCACCCGTGCGCCCAACAGCTCGTCACCTGCCGATACAGTCACGATTATATAGGCACGGGGGGCCAATTCGCGGAGCCGTTGTAGGCCCGACAGTCCTCCGCCCTCCGGCATATTCAGATCCCACAGGACAATACCGTGGCCATTCTGGGCGAACGCTTGCTCGCAGTCCGACAGTGACGTCACCGGCTGAGCGTACCAGTCCGGATGGCGCTTTATGATGTGCCTGGCTAACTGCTCAGCTTGTTGCTTGTCTGCGTCTGCGATCAGTAGTTTCATTACTGTTGCCCACCAATTATTTGCTCCCCTCAGTCAATCCAGTAACCGTGCCCAGTTCGAACCCAGCGCAGTACCACTTGGCCCTTATTGTCAGGTTCATAGCGTATTATGGGGATTGGTATCACCAGCCAATAGATTTCATTCCCCCCGTTAGCGACATTAGCCCCGGTCCCAAAACTACAATAAACAATGCCGGCAAAATGCAAAATATCAGCGGAAACAGCATTTTTACTGACAAAGTCGCCGCCAGTTGGCGGACCCGAGCGCTGCGGCGGCTACGTAGCGAGTCGGACTGCGTGCGCAGAGTATTGGCAATACTGACCCCGAGCTGCTCAGCTTGGCGCAAGGCAGCCACCAACATTCTCATCTCCATAAGATCCACCCGGTCGGCCATGTCTGCCCATGCTCTCTGGCGCGACTTACCTAAGCGCATTTCCGTCAATACCCGACTGAATTCGTCAGGCAGTGGTCCCTCCTTACGCTTGGTAACTACCGCCAGGGCCCCATCTAAACCCGTCCCAGCTTCGGCACTGACCACCAGCAAGTCAATGATATCGGGCAGGGCCTTGCGGATTTGGTTCTGGCGATTGCGGATCATTCCCGTTATGAAATAGTCAGGGGCCAAAGCACCAATCGCCAGCACCCCCCCAGCCATCACCACCTTGGGTAGGAGCGGCCCCTCCCACATTAGCAATAAAGCTGCACCTGCTATCACCCCAGCCACCGCACTGACCACTTTTATCGTCAGAAAAGTGGATACCCTTAGATACCGAGGACTGCCCGCTTGGTCTATCTTGTGCCGGGTGGCCGCAATAGCTTGCGAGGGCATGAGACCCATTACCCGCTCTCGCAGTCGGCTCAAGGCCGGGGCAATCAACCGCTGGTAGATGGACTTGGACAACTCGTCATCCAACGAAGTGCCCTGTCGGACTATGTAATTCTGCCCCACCGCTTCCACTCGCTCCTGAACCCGCACTGCTCGGCTCTCACCCACAAAGACTACCACAAGGGCAGCGACCATGCCGAAGACTAATGTCCCGATTACTATAAACATATGCTACCCCTTTCTCCCAATGTTTACCTTCCGTTGCATTGGGTTGGTTCACACCTATATTCAGTCAGCTATTAGTAATCAACTTCGATCAACTTTTTGATAATAAGTCCGCCAATAAGCATCAGCCCGCCACCAGCACCTATCAGCATCAGGCCCAACTGGGTGTTGAATAGAGGGGACATATATCCTGGATTAAGCAAACTAACCGCCAAGCCAATACCGAATGGCATCGCCAACAGGATGCCTGCCGATAGTCGCCCCTCGGCGGTAGCGGCAGCGACTTCTTCGGACAGCTTAATTCGCTCGCGGATCATGTGACCGATATTGTTTAGGACCTCGGCCAGGTTGCCGCCGACTTCTAACTGTGTCTGTACAGCCGCCACTATTAACTCCAGGTCGTAGTCATTGGTTCGCACTATCAGATTATCCAGAGCTTCTGCCAATGCCGCTCCGTATTGAACCTCTTCCACTACCCGCCCAAACTCCTCAGCAATAGGCGGGTGCATCTGGGTCTGAACAAGCTGTAGGCCCCGCATGAAAGCAAAGCCGGATCGTAGCGCTGAAGTAAGCATGTCCAGCGCATCGGGAATCTGAGCACTGAGGGCCTTGGACCGTTGTGACTGGCGACTTTTTAGTATCCACCAAGGAATAGTGCTCGCGACGGCACCCACTGCCACGGCCATAATCCAACCCCGCTCGGTCAGTAAGACGCCCCCCACCGCCACAAACCCCAGGGCGACCATTATGCTAACTAACTCAGAGGGGCGCAATAGCCATCCCGCCCTGAGAATCTCAAGCTGCAACCATTCCCACAAGGAAGTGTATCGCAGTATATTACTTATCAGCGGAGCGCGGTCCGCTGTCCCGGCTACAATGTCCTGGGAGGACGGCACCGACGATGACGCGCTGTCGGTATCAGAACGCATTGCTGTCAGCCGTTGACGGCTACGAGTTTTCCTCGTCCACGCCAACCATATTATTATTCCTACAGCCACCATGGCCAGTAGCCCTATGCCTAACGGTATCAGCAGATTCATATTATCCCCTCCTCGCCCCAGATTGATCAGTCGGGGTGAATATGTCGGCGGGCAATTCTATGCCCTCGGCCTTTAGGATATCCATAAACAAGGGGCGTACCCCAGTGGGCGTGTATTCCCCTTTTACTCTTCCGTCCTCGCCAACCCCATGCCGCTGGAAGAGAAACAGGTCCTGCATAACTATGCCCTCACCTTCCAGCCTCTGGACCTCGGTAATAGAGGTTATCCGCCGGGAACCATCACGTAGCCGGTTCTGATGCACAATCAGGTGCAGAGCAGCAGCAATCTGCTCTCGTATGGCCCGGGTGGGCAGTTCCATCCCTGCCATCATTGTCATAGTCTCCAAGCGGGCCAGCGCGTCGCGGGCACTGTTAGCATGCAACGTAGTCAGCGAGCCGTCGTGGCCGGTATTCATGGCCTGAAGCATATCCAGGGCCTCGGCCCCCCGCACCTCGCCGATAACAATGCGGTCGGGACGCATGCGCAACGCATTCCTGACCAACTGGCGGATGGTAATCTCGCCTTTGCCTTCCACGTTAGGTGGGCGGCTTTCCAAAGTGATGACATGATCCTGTTGCAATTGCAGTTCGGCTGCGTCTTCTATGGTGACAATTCGCTCAGCGGCGGGAATAAATGAAGATAGCACATTCAGGGTAGTGGTCTTGCCGCTGCCGGTACCGCCGGACACTAAGATATTGAGCCGCGCTTGTACGCATGCCTCCAAAAACTTTTTCATCGCCTCGGACAAAGTTCCAAACGAGACCAAATCATCAGCAGTAAACGGATCTACGGCGAACTTGCGTATTGTTACGCTGGGGCCATTGACCGCTAAGGGAGGAATGATGGCATTAACCCGCGACCCGTCTGGCAGCCGAGCATCCACCATAGGCATACTTTCGTCCAGTCGCCTTCCCAACGGGGAGATTATCTTCTCAATAATCCGCATCACGTGCGCGTCATCCATAAATCGACAGTCAGTCAGGTGAAGCTTTCCCCCTTTCTCTATGAATATCTGGTGGGGGCCATTGACCATAATCTCGGTGATGTCCGGATCATCTAACAGGGTCTGAATAGGCCCATAGCCAAGCACTTCATAGATGACTTGCTGCTGGACTTCCCGCCGAGCTCGCGAACCAATTGACAGGCCCCTCTCAGCCGCCGCCTGGGTAGTGAGATACTCAATCCGCTGAGCTAACTGATCCTCATTCATGCGTTCCAGTACCGAAAACTCGGTCTCGGTCAGCAGCTTCCGGTGGACCAGCCGCTTGAGTTTGTCAACGTCATCAGTGACTTGAGCAGTCTTTGTCTCGCGGGTTGTTTCAACTGCCGTTAGTCTCATCTATTATGTGCTCCTGTTTGACCCGGTAATTCGGCAATTATTTCCTTGGTTAGCTTGCTAATACTCTGTGCTATGCGCGAGTTGGGTGCGCCCAGGACCACGGGAATTCCTTCGTTTACGGCCCCAGCGACAGTGGGCACATCTTCGGGTATCTGAGCACTGGGCATCCACTTAGTGGCCTGGCGTACGTCAGCAATGCTAAACGGGTTGCGACTGGCAGTGCGATTCACCACCAGCTTAATACGCTCGCTGGGTAATTTCTTGTCAATAAGACTATCCAGCAAGGCAGCAGTGCCACGAATTGCGGCCAAGTCCAATAGATACGTAACCACGATTACCAGATTGGCCCGGGATAGGACATAACTGCTCAGCGGTTCAATTAGGGGAGGAATATCAAACACTATGAACCGATAGCCGCGTCGCAGTACCCCCAGTAGCTCGGCTAAATAGGCGGTAGTAATTCTATTGGTGTTGCCGTTTTCGTCTTGTTGGGGAGCTGATAATACCTTTAGACCACAGCTATGTGTCTCCAAATATGACTCAACTAAGTCCAGTTCTAATTCTTCATGCGCGGCCAGTTCAGTCAGGCCCCCATTCTGGGGGAGGTCTAACATCAGGGCAACATCTCCGTACTGACCAATAAAGTCCACCAACACTACCTCACCGGCAAATTGCTGCTGGAGACATACTGCCAAGTTGGTGGCGACAGTAGTTTTCCCTATTCCTCCTTTGGCGCCGGTAACCGCGATAGTCACTGGCATTTTGGCCGGGTCAGTGATCAGCTCATACTCGGGCCGGTTCTTGCATTCTTTCAGTTTGGCTATTTCTCGTACCGTGTTTTCCAGCGTCTCGGCGGAGGTCGTCATCGGCAACACTGCCCGGGCTCCAGCCTGCATGGCCTGACGGAGAGCTTTATTGTCCTCTTCGCTATTGTCGGTCAGGATTACGCATGCTGTTTCCGGGGAAGCTATGGCTGCCATCTGACAGGCATCTAACCCACTGATGCCGGGTAGCTCAGCATGAACGAGGGCCACGTCGGGAGATAGCTGTGCCATCATCTGGGCTACCTCCAGCCCGTCGCGGGCATAGCCAACGACCTCTACCTCCTTCATATCATCCAGCTTATTGGCTATCTCTTCGGCTTGACCGGGTTCATTTTCCGAGATCAGTAACTTTATCATAATGATCTATACTTTATGCTCTTACTCGGCAGTTATCTCCGGTTCAGTGGCCCCGGGAACGCCTTCCGGCCCTCCGCGCATAATGTGAGGGGTAACCACAATTATTAGCTCGGTCTTACCCTCCCTGAATTCTTTGTGCTTGAAGAGTTCTCCGATTATGGGAATACTGCCCAGAATGGGAATCTTGCTGACAACTCGCGACTGATCGCGCTGTACTAATCCTCCAATGACCAGCGGAGCACCATTGTCAACAGTGACCGTGGTATCAGTTTTTCGCGTCCGGAAGGCGGGCACGTTTATGCCCCCAATAGCTACCTGGGTGGCCAGGTCAATTGACGAGACTTCCGGGCTTACCTGTAGCCGGATTCTATCTTCCGACAGAATCTCGGGGGTTATATTCAAGACAACACCATACTGCTTGTACTGGATGGTGATGGTGGCTACCCCGGCCTGGGTTTGAGGAACGGGTATGGGCACCTCGCCGCCCACTACCATGTTAGCCGTCTCCCCGTCATCCACTAAGAGATTGGGTTCCGAGAGAATCTTGGCCAGGTCACGGGAGGCCAGTGCCTCTATCTGAGCACCGATAGGAGCAGTGGTTTCCACCCCCTCCTCCACTCGCACTGCAAAGGGCATATCACGCAATTCAGTTCCTACGATTTGCCCCCAATTCACCCCGACCTTATCCAGAGCACCGCGGTTGATCTCTACCACTTTGGCCCGGACCAGCACCTGGCGCTTGCGGGGATCGGCTGCGGAAGTGAGATTGACTATTTTGGTATCTGGCTCAAACAAGCCTATCAGCTTCTCCACATGCTTGGCCTGTTCCGCATCGGCTACTGCGCCCTCCACCACCAGGGCCTTGCCCTCAATTACTTTCACCTGGAGCTGGTCACCCAGAGCCGCTTGCAGCAGGTCGCGCTGGGCGAATAATGGCACCCGGGGCAGGTCGGAGACAGTAACTAAATTGATGACATCAGCATCTTCCTCAAATGCCGCCAATAGCGAATCTACGCGCTGCTTGGCCGTCTGATCGGGGGCTTCGCCCTCCACGACCACAGTGCGACCTTTCAGACTCCATACATGGTAGGGTGTTCCGATAGCCGCCGCGATCTTATCCACTGGCGGCGCTGCCGTGACCGGGCCCACGGTTATTAAGTTGTTGATGTGGACTCCGTTCTGTGCCGCAGCAAGGATCTTACTGGCCCTTTGGGCTTCGGCCTGGGACTCGGCCTCTCCCATAACCAGCAGCGTGGTATCGTCCCAAGCTACATAGGTAAACTTATCCCCCAGCAACTCCCGCAGCCCCCGGGCCCGCCGCTGGGCTGGGCTGAGACCAGCTCCCTCTACGGTGACCAGGTTTATCACCTCAACCTGCTCCGCCAGGCCCTTGATTAGGAGCTTAGTCCGTTCTAACTCGCCGCTGTTAGGTACTTGTCCGTCGATCAGCAGGGTCCCGCTGTCAATCACCGTATAGTGGAATTGGGGCCCCAGCAATCGCCGCAACTTGGCCGCGAGCTGCTGAGCTTGCTGAGCGGCAGTTACTACCACGGCCAGTTCATGACGTCCTTGGCGATCCCATACGTAGACCTTGGTCTTACCAGCCTGCTTGCCGTAAAGCAACAATTCATCCAGTGAAGAGACCACCACATCAGCCACGCTCGGGTCAATTACCGCTACTCGGTGCATCCGCTGAAACCGCAGGATGGTACTGCCTCCCTCTTCGAGGACTACCGCTTCGCCATAGGCAATTCCTGCCGCGGTTAGAAGCAGTACCGCCAGCGACAACGCGGCCCGTAGGCGCCAGGAGTGTATCGGTTGAGTTGTCAGATTGTGCTGTAACTGATGAGTGTATTTCATAATTCGTTAGCCTCCTTTGTTAGTGCTGGCGTGCCTGTAGCTGCTCAAGGTGTTACGGTTTCTCGCTGGCTACCGCGGATTACCTCCACTGTAGGCTTAGGAGGTCCCGCTGGCGTTACTATGCCTTCAGGGGGCACAGGCCCAGCCAACTCTGACGGCGGATGCTCTTCTTCCACCTCCTCTCTTTCGAACTTGACACCAGTGATACTAAACAGATCAGTGGGCTCCAGAGCTCGGTATTCTATCTCGCCCCTGCGCCTCAGCACCAGGCGGATGGTTCCTTGGGCGTCGCTAATAATCAGCTTTTGGGCATCGGCAGGCGTCACCGCCAAAGTGGCGTTGGGTTGGGTCTTGGCTTTAGGCTCCGCCGCCTCTTCCTCCCCTGTACCGCGCTCTTTGCTAACTATGGTCGTCTCGCCGAGAGCCAGTAGCTGGACATTCTGCAAGACAGTGCGCGTGATCACCTCATCAGCTATCTTAAAGGTGACCACCACGTCCACGTGGTCCCCCGGCTTCAGGAAGCCAGCCACGCCGATAATCGGGTCCAGCGCCACGGTCACCGCCCTCATTCCCGAGGGAACCACAAAAGATAAATCCACCCCTCCCTTCCGAGAAGCCAGTTGGCTGGCTAAGATAGGCTGACCTGCGGTCAGCTCCTCGGCGGCCACGTCCCCTGCCACCTGCCTTATCTCCCCAACGGCCTCCCGCGGCGCTTCCTGTTCCGGCATCTTCTTTGTGCGCAGCATTGCTGCTTTAATCACTGTACCGGCTTCAATAGTTTCAATCGGTGTGACTACTGATACTTCTCGTGTTAGTGGCTGCTCGGCCTCCTTCTGCTTCAGGCTATTAAGGTAAATGTAAGTCAGTACGGCAGCCAAAAGGCCACACACTAAGGCAATGACCAGTGCCATGCGTCGAGTCATTTTCATGAGCGATACCTTCTTTCCATTGCTGTGATGTAGTACTGTCGCATCTTCTTCATCTATGCTTTTGCTATTAGTATACCACAGTTTCGCTCATTTACACCACCATTGTGGCTATACGCGCCATCAGATGTCTCACTTTTGGCAGCCGTTAAGTCCGATTTGTGTTGATTGGATGTTATGTATCTGGAACCTAAAAGTGCGCGCTGGAGCGGCACTTCGCACTGCCGTCATCAATTTTTTTGTTACTGACCATATTATCATTCCCGACGCATTACCGCTTGGGTGCGCAGTGTCACTGTCTGGCTATCGGGACTGTCAGCCAACCCGGAAAACAACCCGCCGGTGACCAGCGGATGCGGATAGGTAATCGTCACCCGCACCTGAGCACCGGAGGGAGCGTTATTTTGGGCAGTAGACCCGCTACCAATATCACCCAGGGTATACCACTCACCCCAGCCCGACGCGTACAGCCGATATTCCAGGCTTATGTCAAACTGCTCGGTTCTTTGGAGCGGTGAACTGGATTCAATGCGATCGATAATCTCAGTAGTAGTGGCGCCGGCGGCGGCTATCCGTACTCCCTCCCGGGCCGCTTGTCTCAGACCCAGGACATCCCGGAACAGGAACCCAAACTCAATGATGCCAAACAGTAGTACCGCCAGGATGGGGGCCACGATGGCCATCTCTACCGTGACCGTTCCGAGAGTCTGACGGTGTTCAATTTTCAGGCCACTTTTGTCTTGCGCCCTATCAAAAATTGTCATTCTCCCCACCCCCTCTGCTACTGGATGGTCATAGTTTCACAATCATCATGCTGGCCACTGTCCCCAAGGCAATAGCAATTGCATAGGGTAACCGCGGCCCGCCCGTATCCTGTTCAATACGCATAGGCACCTTACAGGCAACTCGCAGATAGCAGGAAGTTACCAGTGATTTGAGCTTAGTAATCAGAATGCCGTTGTACAGTGAAATGGCAATGGCCAGAACTGCTCCCACCCCAGCGGTGGCCACGATTGTCCACAGCAGAAAAGCCGGGCCTTGCAATGCCCCCACCGCCATAAGCAATTTAATGTCCCCCCCACCTAAGATTCGCCCCAATAATCCGCTCATCACAAACAACCCCAGCCCCACCGCAATCCCGCCGACACTCATCAGCAGCCCCGCTGGGCCATCTGCGACCCCATTCAGTATCAACCCCACTCCCATAGCTGGTGCAGTGACTACATTAAATATCTTGCCCCACCGGACATCGGTGTACACGGCTATGGCCGCCACAATTAAGGTAATAGCCACAAGGATCCCGGTTATCATTGGCCACCTCCCGATGATAATTATGGTTAAGAGTGCACGGGCGAAAGAGAATATCTATTGTCGCCCATGTCCGGTCGTTAGTGCGATGTGGGGAGGAGGGGCCGCTACAACTATCCGGATTTTCTCCCCCGGGCCTTCGTCCTGCGGTCTCTCCTCCCATCTCGGAGCATGACCTCTGCCGGGTATGGTTCGTTACAACGCTCCGCCAGAGATAGTGTGAAAGGCTTCCGAGCTCCGCGCTACAGTCATCTTCAGCGTACAGCCGAAGCCACGCCAGGTAAGGACAAGACTGGCGACAAGTATGACTACCAGCAACGTATATTCTACTGTCGCCAAGCCTGTCTCGTCTTTGATTAGCGTCTGTAGTGTCTCGTACACCTTTATAGCTCCGATTCGCGTTGATGGAGTTGAACATAGAGTAGTCCAACTCCGGTTCAGATGAGCTGGCCGCAGCCAGCTCAATGCCTTTGAGCAAGCTACGAGGTGCCAGTAGCTGTATCAAAGGCGCTGGTGGAGCTGGTTACTGCGCTCTGGACCTTGGCGCCGAAAGCACTCCACACACCAATGGCCGCCACGACTAACAAGGCCAGCAGTAGCGCATACTCCACTGTGGTCAGACCTTCCTCGTCAGTCCATAGACTTTGGGCTGGTCTCGGCAGCGTCTTGTCCATCATTCTTAGCTGCGATTCTCGGAGTAGAACCTGAATCAGTCCGACTCCGGTTCAACTGAGCTGGCCGCAGCCAGCTCGACGCCTCTAATCCAACTACGAGGTGCCAGTAGCCGTATCAAAGGCGCTGGTGGAGCTGCTTATTGAGCTCTGGACCTTGGCGCCGAAAGCACTCCACACACCAATGGCCGCCACGACTAACAAGGCCAGCAGTAGCGCATACTCCACTGTGGTCAGACCTTCCTCGTCAGTCCATAGACTACTCTTAATCATTTTAGCGCCCTCCTTTCCTTAGAGTGTTGCGCATAGTCGCTCCCGGAGCGACGCCGACTTCTGCGCTACGCGACACGGCGGCGCTCCCCGGCAAACTTTACCCGACTTTGCCCGCTTCACCCGCGGACATTACCCACCGCTCGCCAACCAGCCCAGACTGCTGTAATCAGCAGCGGCATCATTATCACATACTGGGTGATGGTCAGCAGTCCACCGCCTACTATCGCATTACCTATTGCTTCGCTCATTGCTATCCCCCCAAGATGGGGTTAGTGGTCTGTCTACTTGCTCATGGCAATTATCTGGAGCTTTATACAAGCTCAACTTGAGTATCTGTTGAGTATCATACCACAATAGCAAAAGTTTGTCAAGGGTCTCTCAAGGTCTTTGGGTAGTATGCTCTATTATACCTCAATACCAACTCAATTAAACATCGGGGCTCATTCCCTCTTTAGCGGCAACCTCAATCAACCAGCAGGGAAGCGTAGGAGCAGGGGTAAAGTATCAGCCTGCGGCAGGAGAAAACCCAACGGGCGCTGGAGCCAGCAACTGGGTCCAGTAACTGGTGGCACCTCGGTTGGTAATAGAAGCAGCTAAAAGCTAACTGGGGCCAGATCAGCTATGAGGACCGACACCCATTGTTGGCTTTGGGCAATACCACAGCCAGCGAGGCACGAAAAAGGCAGAGGCCCGATCAAGGACCTCTGCCCTACTTCAACTTGCGTTGTTTATTTATTCTTACATCCCGGGCATACCGCCGGGCATGCCCATGCCTCCACCACCGGGGGGCATAGCCGGAGCTGGTTCTTCCTGCTCAATATCGGCCAGTACACTCTCAGTAGTCAGCAGCATTCCGGCAATGCTGGCTGCGTTCTCCAGCGCCGCCCGAGTTACCTTGAGCGGGTCCACAATCCCGGCCGCTGCCATATCAACGTATTCTCCAGTGAGCACATCAAAGCCGGTGTTACTGTCAGCCTCCGCGATGCGTTGCACTACTATCGAGCCTTCAAAGCCGGCATTATTAGCAAGCTGGTGGGCTGGGGCAACAAGCGCGTCCCGGACGATGTCCACGCCAACCTGTTCATCATCTTCGCTGGTTTTCATCTCGTCCAGCACTCCCCGCGCATGAATCAAGCTAGCTCCACCGCCAGGCACTATCCCTTCCTCCACCGCCGCCCGGGTAGCCGATAATGCGTCCTCAAACCGGTGTTGCTTCTCTTTGAGTTCGGTTTCGGTAGCCGCGCCCACTTCAATGACGGCTACTCCACCCGACAGCTTAGCCAGGCGCTCCTCCAGCTTCTCCCGGTCATAGTCAGAGTCGGTTTCCTCAATCATCCGCCGTATCTGCTCAATGCGTCCCTTGATGGCATCGGCACTACCAGCACCTTCAATAATAGTGGTGTCATCGGCGGTCACAACCACCTTGCCCGCCTGGCCCAGCATATCCAGAGTGACATTTTCCAGCTTTATCCCCAGATCCTCAGACAGAAAAGTCCCATCAGTCACTACCGCCATATCTTCCATCATTGCCTTGCGCCGATCACCAAAACCGGGCGCTTTCACGGCCACTGCGTTCACGGCACCCCGCAGCTTGTTGACTACCAGAGTGGCCAGAGCTTCACCCTCAATGTCTTCAGCTATTACCAGCAAGGGTTTGCCTGCCTGTACTACCTTTTCCAGCACCGGTACCAGATCGGCGACGGCACTGATCTTCTTTTCGTACAGTAGGATTAACGGCTCTTGGAGCACCGCCTCCATCGTCTCGCCCTCAGTAACCATATAGGGGCTCAGATAGCCCTTATCAAACTGCATTCCTTCTACCAATTCCAGGGTGGTCTCAACGCCGCGGGATTCCTCCACCGTAATCACCCCATCCTTGCCCACTTCCTGCATCGCTTCAGCTACTATCGCTCCGATTCGTTCGTCATTGCCCGCAATAGCAGCTACGGCCTGCATCTCTTCCGGGGTACTGACTTCAATGGACATTTCGCGGAGGTTTTCCACCACCGCCGCCACCGCCTTGTCAATGCCCGCTTTCAGGACCATGGGATTGGCTCCCGCAACCACTGCTCTTAGCCCTCGCCTCAGCATCGCCTGGGCCAATACCGTGGCGGTAGTGGTGCCATCACCGGCCATATCATTGGTCTGCGAGGCGACTTCCACCAGCAACTGGGCCCCAGTATTCTCTATATTGTCTTTCAGTTCAATCTCCTTGGCTACCGTCACCCCGTCCTTGCTGATAGTCGGACCACCAAAATTCTTCTCTAACAGCACATTACGCCCCGCCGGTCCCAGGGTTACCTTTACGGTATCCGCCACGGCATTAACTCCCCGTTCTAATGCCCGGCGCGCCTCTTCATCAAATAATATCTCTTTAGCTGGCATAGCTCACATTTCTCCTCCTCAAATGGTATTGAGTTAAGTCTAAGTAAGTACGGCATATATCTGGTCTGCGTCCAGGATGAGATACTCCTCGCTCTCATCCTCAATCTCTGTTCCTCCATACTTGGCGAAGATAACCTCATCACCTTCCTCAATCTCAAGAGGCTGCAGGCTGCCGTCTTCCAGGCGGCGCCCCTCTCCTACGGCTACTATGGTGCCGCGCTGGGGCTTCTCCTGGGCTGACTCGGGCAGGTGAATGCCCCCTTCGGTAGTCTGTGCTTCGGCCACCTTGACCATCACGCGGTTTCCCAGTATTTTTAGGGCCATCAAGTGTGCACCTCCTATAAGCTTGCTAAAGTATCAGGCACATTACCTATTTTAGCACTCATTTGGGCCGAGTGCTAATCTATCTTACTACATATGAGATTATATGTCAATGCCGGGCCGACACGCAACTGATAGCCGCAATGAGTGCGTTGCTTCGTTGACGAGACGCAACTACTCACCTTATGAGCTCAAGTGCGTTCAGTGAAAGGGAGGGGGGCCAGCCGTGCCGAATACATTGTGGCAACGCAGCAACTGATTGGTCTTCGCCTGCACCTGGGCAGGAAGCGGCTTAGAGGGTTGTTCGCCGGCGCGGAATACCACTCTCTCCCAGCTTATTGCTCAATGAATG
>JALGTV010000015.1 GCA_029821215.1 Candidatus Zipacnadia bacterium
CAACAAGCTGATCTGCACCACTACAGCTTCATTGCCGCACCCCTGACTGTGGATCTGCCGTTAGTCTGCCAGCAACAGTTAGAGGAATATGTTGAGGAGGGCGGGGTGTTAATCAGTGATCTGGGGGCGGGAATGTATCAAACCGGCGCTTGGGAGGAGCTGCCGGTTGGGCTGGCTCAGCTATTCGGAATATTGGCTATCGGCCAGATACAAGAGCGGGTGACAAATATGTCCATTGGGGCGGCCTGCCGGCACTTCCCTTCCCTGCCTCCTCCTCTGGAGACCACCGGCAGCTTCACCCTCGTCAGACGGAGTATCAAGCATGCCGGGCAAAGTCAAGTCCGTCGGCAAACAGGAACCCCGCAGCAACGTAGGCCCTATACGCTCAGTGGACCGGTTGCCTATGTCGCTGTTGGGCCCGGCGCTTTACCGTGGGCAGTGAGTCAGGTAATCTGGGAGAAGAGCATACCCTATTATGGGGGCATCATAGTCAATGACTATGGCTTGGGGATCGGGATATTCGCTACCAGTCGCCTGTGGGCTAACTGGCGGCCCAATGACCCGGTCTATATGGGTTTTCACGGGGATCTATGGGCTCGTCGAGCTGATTATACACTGCTACAGCCGGGATTATGGCCCCAGGAAGTGCAGATTGCTGGGTCCACGGATGAGATGTATCTGCTGAATATTAGTAGCAAGCCAGTAGTCGCCTCGGTAATGGCCCGGGGGGCGGATAGTCGCCTGTACGAAGGGGCCTTGTGCCAGTTCTCCGCCGCTGCTCGTCAGCCTTCGGGCAAACGGTCGGGAGCCGCCTTATTGACCGTTGACCTCTCCCCCATAGAGGTGACGGCTCTGACCGGCAGGCCGGTGCAGATACAGCCTTATTCCGGCGAGGTCAGCGGAAGGTTATTACAATATAGTGGCGAGCGGGTCAAGTTTGAAGTAGCCGGACCGGGAACCCGGCTGCTGCGGGGCATAAGCGGGGAAATGGAACTGGCACCCGGTCGGCTGACAACGGTGCGGGTTACTATCGGCTCCGGACTGTATCCGGTAGAACCGTTGTCATGGCACCGGGTAGACATAAAGGCGGGCTTCCAGCGCGATAGCACCGAGCAAGTGCAGGCTGACCACAATGGCAAACTGCGCTTTGACGTCAGCGGCCCGCGGGCTACTGTGGAGGTATCCGCCGGTTCCCCGGCTTAAAGACTGTCTGAGGCCCCAAGCCGCCAGGGCCCTACTTGTCCCACTGTTGCATTCGTGCTACAATTCCCCTGGTTGTTGGTAGCGCTGTCAGCAATGTGGCTTAGGAGCTTAATAGCATGACCAGAAGACGCAAGGCACCAGACAGGTGGCGTGAGACGGTTGGTTTTTGGTTAATAGTATTCCTGGTATGTATCGTCGCCGGTGTAATCAGCTATCAGGTGGGGAAGAACTGGGTAGGCCAGCAGTTGGCCGAGATCAGCGGGCAAGCTGAGAGGGTCCAAGTAACACCGGAAGATGATAGCCAAGTGGCAGAGCGGCTGGGGCCAGTTGAGCCTAAGCCGCCCCTTACGCCGCAGGTGACCATTGAGGAGCGAGAGCCCAGTGACAGTGAAAAGCAGGCCGCACAGCAGACGAGTCGCGAGCGGGCGGCCAGCCGGGAGCCCCAGGACGGAGCTGAGCTTAATGCCCAACCCGCGGCGGCACCGCCGGAGGCGCCGAGTACTACCAGTGGTTATGTGGTCACGGCCGGCTCCTATGCGAGTCGGGATAATGCCCAGCGGGCTGTGCAGCGGCTGACCGAGGCCGGCTATCAACCTTATATCACGGAAGTGGAAAAACAAGGCGTGGTCTATCAGCGAGTAAATGTGGCGGTGTTTGATGATCGCGGGGAGGCCGAGGAGCTACGCGACAAATTGCAACAACAAGGATTTGTTTCAGGGGTTATGGCCCAGTAGGCCAGCCTACTACAGCGAGTTAAACCCCGAGAGGAGCCAGTAATGGAGGACATTTTAGATTTGGCACTGGCGGCGGTGGCAGCAGCCACCCGGGCGGGAGCCGAGTGGGCCGATGCCGTCTGCCTGACCAGCCGCCACGTCAGTGTCTCAGTTGAGAAAAGCAGTATCAAAGAGTGCCAGGTGGTGCGCGATGGCGGCATAGGGGTAAGAGCGTTCATAAAGGGAGGCATGGGGGCGGCGAATACGCAAAGCATGGAGCTTGCTGATGTGCGCTGCTGTGGAGAGCAGGCGGCTGACCTGGCGCGAGCAGCCCATCCGGATCCCGACTTTGTTGCTTTGCCTCAGCCAGCACCCTTACCCGAGGTCTCAGACCTATTCGACGAGTATATCGCAGGCTTGCCGGCGGCGGAGGTAGTCAGGTGGTGCCACAGTGGTATTCAGGAGGCCAAACAGGTAGCGGCGGAGGTGGCAGTATCGGGGGGAGCAAGCCTGGCTGAGGGCCAGTATGCGCTGGCGAGTTCCAGCGGCATAGCTGTCCGCCGGCGAGGGACTTCGGTGGGTATGAGCTTATTCGCGGTAGTGCGCGATGGCGATGAAGTGGGCAGCTACTTTGAGTATGACGTCGCCCGGCGCCAAGATGATTTTGAACCCCAGGGGATAGGTCAAAAGGCGACCCAAGAAGCTTTACGGTTCTTAGGGGCTAAACCGGTCAAGACCCAGCGGATGCCAGTGATATTAGGCCCGCTAAGCGCCAGTGGCTTGCTATTCAGCCCCATAGATGCAGCTAATGCAGAAAGCATCCAGCGAGGCCGCTCATTTATGATGGGCAAGTGCGGCCAGCAGGTCGCCAGCGAGTTAGTGACTATTGAGGAGGATCCCTTTGTGCCGGCCGGGCTAAGCTCGACGCCCTGGGATGGTGAAGGGGTTCCTAAGCAGAAACGAGTGTTGATTGATAGGGGCGTATTGACTACCTATCTGCACAATTCCTATACCGCTGCCAAGGCGGGAGTGGAGAACACCGCCCATGCGGTGCGCAGCGGCTACCAGGGCAATGTAGGCATTGGCCCCACGAATCTGCTCATTCACCCGGGCGCCAGACCGGAGAAGGCCTTGATTGCTGAGATGGACGAGGCGTTGTACATAAATGCGGCCGAACTAAGCCCGGACTCAGTGACCGGAGACATATCGGCGTCCGTTGATTTTGGCTTCAAGATCGAGAATGGGGAGATAGCTTATCCGATCAACAATGCTATGATCGCGGGCCATATTGCTGACGTACTGGGTAGGATTGATGCTATCTCCAGCGACTACCGAGCCGAGCCAGGTATGATTATGCCCAGCATTCGCATAACCGACATGCAGGTTGCCGGCAGCGGTTAGCCAATGGGCCACAGAAATATAACTGCCGCTACCGCGGACCCCACTACCGCGCCAAATACCACCTCAATCGGCGAGTGTATGCGCGCTTGCATGCGACTTTGAGACAGCAGCATCGCCAAAGCCAGAGCTAAAGCAGTGACGGCCAGGTCGCTAGTCAGAATGATTATGCTGGTGGCCAGCAAGAACCCGATGGCGGTATGACCGGAAACCACCCCCCCACGCATAAAAGTTCCGCGGTGGGTCTTCTGTTTTATGGCGATAATTATCAACCCCACCAGTATGCCGGCGATAATCACCAACTGGATGGTCCCCACGTGAGGACGGGGGGGAAGGGCGGGCAGAGTCTGGACAATCGCTGCCAACTGTTCGCTGCTCAGGAAAACAATAGCGCCCACAATTACGGCGTACATCGCCGCCACAAAGACACCGCCGGCGGCGACATCTTTGGCGATTTTGGCCTGGGGATTGTAGGTATCTACCAGCAGGTCCATAGATGTTTCCACGACAGTATTGAATATTTCGGTAATAAGCACTAAAGCAGTAGCAAACAGCAGATGCAAGAAGTCACCGCGAGGTACGCCCAGACCCCAGGCAGCCAACATCACCAGGGCAATAATAAAGAAGTGCGCCCGCATATGGCGCTGAGTGGACAATACATACTTAATGCCCTCCCAGGCAAAGCGGAAACTGCTCCCGATGGATCTTGGCTCTCGGGAAACAGTAGTGGACCAGAGCCCCACTGAATCTGTCTGGGATGGGTTGGTGGTCGGCTTGTTGCCGGCATCCTCAGTCATAATAATTCCCTAACCTGGGTCCGGGGTAGCGATAGTATCAACAATGTTGGCCTGCAACTGGTTCATTTGTGCTCGCCCGCCCGGGGTGGCATCGTCATAGCCGAGTAGATGTAGCAATCCGTGAACCGCTAAGATGCACAATTCGCGGTCCAGGTTGTGACCTTCCTGCTGCGCCTGCCGGGCGGCGGTTTCTATTGATATTATAATTTCGCCGGCTAATTCCTCCTCTTCTCCACCTTCAAAAGCCATAACGTCGGTAGGTCCACTCCGATGGAGGAATTGCTGATTCAGCTTGGCAATGCGATTATCATCTACCAGCACTAAACTCACCGTGTCAACCTCGGCCCCCAGTGTATGCTCCGCCGCCTCTATTGCTTGCCGCAGCAGGTCGTGATTGACGGTCCTACCCTGGAGATCTCTTAGTTCTACTTTCATAGTACTGCAAGCTCACAACTTTATTCAGTCGGCTGGTCGCCGTTATGTGCCGAAGCCTCGGAGGGGCCAGGGGCTGGCTCCGAGGGTTGGGCAGCCGGCAGGAAGGATTGGTAGCGCTGGGCAAGTTGCTCGGCTTCCTCGCGCAACTGGTCTGGGTACTTGATCCGCTGATGGAAAGTGCTGGTGAGAGTGGCGACCAGACTGCGCTTTATCTTATTTACGTCAGCATAGGTGAGCGGCGATTCATCTAACTGGCCATCCCGAACCTTCTCCTCCACCAGATTATCCACCAGGCCACCAATCTTGGTAGGGGAAGGTTCGTCAAGAGTGCGGGCAGCGGCCTCTACCGTATCGGCTAACATCAGAATAGCGTTTTCACGGGTTTGAGGTTTAGGCCCTGGATAGCGGAAGGTCTGTTCTGAGACCTCCTCGTCCTCCTCTGCTTCTTCCAACGCCCGATCATAGAAGTACTCTATCAGAGAAGTGCCATGGTGTTGGGGTATGGCACTGCTGATGGCCGGCGGCAGCCCAAGCTGTTCGGCCATCTCTATTCCATCTTTGGCATGCGCCACTATCACCAGGGCGCTCATCTGGGGGGTGAGCTTATCATGGGGATTCTCGTGGCCAAACTGATTCTCCACAAAAAAGTAAGGCCGCTTGAGCTTGCCAATGTCATGGTACATGGCAGCCGTCCGAGCCAGTAGGGCATTGGCACCGATGGCTTCCGCAGCCTGTTCGGCCAGATTACCCACCATTATTGAATGTTGATAGGTCCCGGGAGCTTCGCGCAGCAGGCGGCGGAGGATGGGTTGGCTGGGGTTAAGTAGCTCCATAAGCTGAAGGTCAGTCAACAGACCCAGCGGACGTTCAACCACCATGGTAGCGCCAACGGCCAGTAATGCTGCGGCCACTCCTCCCGCCGCCGCCGCAACTATCAACTGCCAGGATGTGTTGAGCCCAAAGGCTTCGCTACCAGCTAACAGCAACACCGAATTAGTCACCGCCAGCAGAGCCGCGGCTCGGGCGATTGTCTGACTCCAGCTACCCCGAATTGTAATGACATAAGAAGCTACCAGAGAACAGATAATAGTCACTACCACCAGGCGCACATCGCTGCCCGGAGCTACCAAACCGATGAGCAATCCTAATACGGGAGAGGTTGCTGCCGCGATGGCGGCCTCAGTAGTAAGCGCCACTAACATACATCCGGCACAGGCAGTCATCAGAGATATGGCTTCAAAATAGGCGGAATGTTGGCTAATGCGAAAAACAATAGCAGCGACGATTACTACCACACTCAGCAGAAACAGTTGCCAAAAGCTCAGGTAGATTGCCGGATAGAACCGCGCGGTAAAGGTCCACAGCGTCAGGACAACAAGAGCCAGGAGCAGTAACATACTTAGGGCCTGAGTATAGTTAATAGCCGGGTTCATAAGTCCCAAAGCCCTAAACATATCAATATGGCGCAGCGTAACTGGCTCTCCCGCCTTGATGATAACATCGCCAGTATGGATAGTACTCTCAATATCGGGGACAGCGTTGCGGGCGGCATCTTGCTGCCGCTGAGTCTCCTCGGCATCGTAGATACGATTGGGCTTGATAACAGCCTGGGCAATTTCGGTGACCACTGCCTGGTATTCAGGAGTGAGGTTGGACTGTTCAATTTCGGCAGCGATCTGGTGTTGGGCCTGTTGTAAATCATCGCCGCGGTTGCGGATAGGCTCGCGCATGGCACGGCCAACGACTTCTCGAGCCGCTTCCTTAACTATATCCAACGTTGCCGGAGGACTGTCTACCAACAGTCGGAGGGTTTGGTTGCGGAATTGATGGGCCAGGCCGCGTTGTAGAGTCTGAACCTTGTCAATAGTTTGAACCAGTGAACTATCTTGCCTGACTTTGTCGGCCTGGGAAAAAATGTTATCTAATGCTGTTTCGGCCTCCTGGCGGGCGCCGGCATCGGGCCGGAATACCAGTTCGACCTGGTCAGCCGCCTCCTGACGCAGCTCCTCGGTCTGCTCTCTATCCACATACACAGTACTACGGGAGGCAACAATTGTCCGCGTGGCCACCTGGCCGACCGACCAGTCTACTCTTTGAGGCACAACCCGGGCCCACAAAGCCATAAATAGCAGGCTAATAGTAACGGCAGCTAACAAGGTGTGCCGGAGGGACAGCTTGCGCAAGCCCCAACCGGCTATGATAAGGGCAGAATTGCGGTTATTCTTTTGAGAGGAGTTATTCACTCCACGGCGCATCTATAAGTGTCTCCATTCAGCCCATAGCTGATAGTTAGTAGAGTTGTAAAACTTGTAGGAGGGGCGTCCTCGCCCCGATATGAGTACAGCTCTATCCGGTCAAATTTGCACATTTTACTCTGGCAAACAGTCTATAATTACCTTTTGCAACAGTCTTTACTCAATCCTGCTCTTGGTGGGGAGAGATGGATTGCTCCTCATTGGCGGCATAGGCACTTACAATTCTCTGGACCAGGTTGTGGCGAACTATATCCTTACCAGTCATGCGGCACACGTAAATGCCGCCTACTCCTTCCAGTATTTCTATAGCATTAATCAGCCCCGAAGTGGCCGCGGGGGGCAAATCTGTCTGGGTAACATCACCGGTGACAATCATCCGCGAGCCCAGTCCCATCCTGGTCAGCGCCATCTTCATTTGCCGGGGAGTAGTGTTTTGCGCTTCATCCAGTACAATCATGGCATCATTAATGGTTCGACCTCGCATATAGGCCAGGGGAACGACCTCAATACTACCGCGGCTCAGATGTCGATGGAAGCGGTCAGCACCCATGATATCGTGCAGGGCATCGTGCAGGGGTCGCAGATACGGATCTACTTTCTCCATGATGTCCCCCGGCAGGAAGCCCAGTTCCTCGCCGGCTTCAACCAGAGGCCGAGTTAGGACGATGCGACTTACCCTGCCTTCACGCATAGCATTGACTGCCACGGCCATAGCCAGGTAAGTCTTGCCCGTCCCGGCGGGACCAATGCAAAAGACTAAATCACAATCCTGGGCAGCCTGAACATATTGCGCTTGCCCGGCCGTGCGCGGCCGGACGGGTTTGCCCCGATGGGTTACAATGATAGGCTCGGCCAGCAGGGCGTTACCACTCTGCTCAGTAGCGCTGTCAGTCGCCTGTATTGCATAGCGCACATCGGATTCGGTCAATTCTCGCCCCTGGCGGATGGTCGCTAAGAGGCGGTTCAACACTTGCTGGGCAGCTTGGGCAGCCTCGGAGCTGCCCAGGATGTTTAGCTGCTGGCCACGAGGAACAATCTGCACCCCGAGCTGATCTTCAATTAGGCGCAGATATTGGTCATGAGCACCAACTAACGGTTGAAGCTCACGCCCAGCCAATGGTACAACTGCGGCCGGTGTTTTAGATTCAGTGGCAGTGTGTTCAGAACTCGTCGGATATTCCTCCTCAGATGACTGCATAGTTCATAGATGAGCCGGACAGCGTTCAGCCCTGTCTGTTATCCAGGTGGCCACTGCATTGGTCGGCCTCCCAGCAGGTGAAAGTGCAGATGGGGTACACTTTGGCCCGCATCCGGACCGACATTAGTCACCAACCGATAGCCGCCGGCGGTGATACCCTCTTGGCGGGCTATTTGCGCGGCGACTAAAGCTACATGGCCCAGCAACTGGACATTTTTGTCGGTGGCCGCATCTAAGTTGGTAATATGATGGCGGGGAACTATCAGAATATGAGTAGGAGCTTGCGGGTCTATATCCCGAAAGGCTATCACCAACTCATCCTCATAGATTAGCTCACTGTCCATCTGGCCGCGGGCAATTTGACAGAATATGCAGTCCTCCATCTATCACACCTCCCGTCGCGTAGCGCAGGTTCTCAACCTGCGCGGTATCCACGGGGTTAGAGAACCCCGCCTACGCAAATTTGAGGGAATGGGAACATACATTTGACCCCCGGGCTGTACCAAGCTATTTCCTGATATCTTATCGGCTATTTGTCCCGAATCGCCGGCCATTAAGCGACAGGGCCGGTAAGTCACTTAATATGGCCTCCAGGCCCAGAATAGTAGCCGAGAGTGGATCGGGGGCGATGGTAACCGGTAAGTGCAACCGCTCGCGGAACAGCTCATCCAGACCTCGCAGGAGCATACACCCTCCGGTGAATACCAGCCCTCCCACCTCCAGCTCCCTACCGGAGGAGTCGGGCAGATTCTCCACTACCCAGCTCAGCTCTTCTATCAGCGGGCCGAAGGCATCAGCCAGTACTTGCGACACCCAATCTACCTCTATATCATAATGGTCTACGGTCTGATTCTCATCAACTACAACTACGTCATCAACTGACACGGTTCCATTATTGGTGTGGACCGCGCCGACTTGCTTTTTGATATGTTCAGCAGCCGACGAAGTTATGCGCAGACCGCGGTCCCTACGAATAGCTCGGATTATTGCTTCGTCTAAATCGTCACCACCATAGCGCACTGTATAGCCGGCGGTGATCAAACCATTAGAGAACAAACCAATATCGGTAGCGCCCGCTCCAATGTCCACTACCAGATAGCTCTCATCAGAGTAGAGCGGCAGCCCTGCTCCCAAGCCCGCTGCCAGCGGCTTTTGCACCATAGTTACTTGGCCAATACCCGCCGACCGAAGGCTATGATCAAGGGCTTGCAGTTCTACCCCGGTGGCGCTAGCTGGAGAGGCGACGACCGCCGACGGCGAAAAGAAAGGCCGATGCCCCAGTGCCTGGCGAATTAGACGGCGCAGCAGGGCGACGGCCGAGTCAAAGTCGGCTATCATCCCACCCCGAATCGGCCTTACTATCTTAACCGCAGAGACTCCTCGTTCCCAGAGTCGCTGGGCTTCGGCCCCCACAGCCACCGGTCGGCGCCGGCCATCATCAAAGGCTATCACCGTTGGTTCCCGAACTACCACACCCTGACCTTTGATGGCTATCTGGGTACAAGCCGTCCCCACATCAATAGCTAATTGTTCACCCCAGGGAAGTAATGCCATAATCAGATAACAGCGCAAGCTATAGATAGTAGTGTGAGGGGAACTGCGGCGGCTTGGATGTTATGGCTTGATTCACATAATAACTTGGTAGTATATGTTTTATTCTACCACAGTCAACCGCAAATGGCAACTAATTGTAGGACATACGTTGTACGTAATCGGCCAGATTTGACAACCGCGACCATTGACTGTTATAATTGCCAAGTCTGGCAACACCATATTGATGGCGCCAGACCAGCAGTCAGATTTGACTAATATGGCCCAAGGATTTAGGGAGCTATCCTGTTATTCAAGGAGGGGCCGATAATGACCCGCCAGCAAGAAATCCAGAGCAAGTTACAACGGGTACGGGACTTTCTGGATCAGCGTCAGCTTGCCGCCGCAGTGTTTACCACCACGGCTAATTTCGCCTGGTTGACCGGGGGCAGTGATGACCATGTGGCAACCGCTACCGACACGGGAGCGGCCGAGGTGATAGTCACGGCGACCGGCCAGTACATCATCACCAATAACATTGAAGCGGTACGTCTGGAAGATGAGGAGGTCGGCGAACTACCTTTTGAGCTTCACTATGCGAACTGGCACGATGCCGACCGCAAATTGATGCTTGATGAGATAGTCACCGGGCCAATAGCCACTGACGGTACCTGGCCACCAGGGGCAACTAATATGGCGGCGGACATGGCCCGTTTGCGCTGGAATCTGCTCGAGCCGGAGATAGAACGCTACCGAGAAGTGGGGCGACTAACTTCCCAGGCGTTAAGCGAGACCGGCTGTCAGATAGAGCCGGGGATGAGCGAGCATCAGATCGGGGGGCTACTGGCCGACAAGCTTCTATCTGCTGGTGTCACACCGGCAGTGCTGCTGATTGCCACCGATGAGCGCATATACAAGTATCGGCATCCAATTCCCACTGACAAACCCCTCCAGCGGCAGGCTATGCTGGTAACGTGTGGGCGCAAGTGGGGAGTGATCGCATCAGCCTCGCGGCTGGTCCACTTTGGCGAGTTGCCGACCGAATTAGCGGAAAAACACGCGGCTGTCTGCCACATAGATGCGGCGGCCATTGCCGAGACGCGACCGGGGGCCGCAGTAAGCGACATATTCGGTCGTATCGTCCAAATGTACGAGGAAACCGGCTACGCCGATGAATGGCATCTGCACCATCAGGGTGGGGCGGGCGGCTACGCCCCGCGTGACTATCTGGCAGGCCTGGAGAGTGCCGAAGTGGTCGAAGAGAATCAGGCCTTCGCCTGGAATCCCTCTATTACCGGTACTAAATCCGAAGATACCATCATAGCTATGGCGGACCAAACCGAGATCATAAGTGCTGCCCTCAACTGGCCCATGGTGACGGTCCAGTACCAGGGGCAACAGATCAATCGGCCCGATATTCTGGTTCGCTAACTGACAGCAATGACCGAAGTGATGCTTGTTGACTCAGATAAGGGACATTCCTGCCTCCTTTGTTGACCCAGACCGTAGTGGCCGACAGGGACGCCTCCGTCTACTATAGAAGGCGTCTCGGGCAGCAATGATCCCTCTTCGCCTCCAACCGGGAGAACTGCCGTGCTATTAGAGAAACTGCATATGCGGGGGTTCAAGACTTTTGCCGACCGGACCGAACTGGAGTTTGGCCCGGGCATTACAGCCATCGTCGGCCCCAATGGCGTGGGCAAGAGCAATATCAGCGATGCTATTCTCTGGGCACTGGGTGAACAAAGTTACAAGGCACTACGCACTGAGGGATCCCGGGATGTAATATTCATAGGCTCGGAGGAGCGTCGGCCGTTAGGGATGGCGGAAGCCACCCTTACCCTGGATAATAGTGATGGTGCTCTACCGTGTGATTACTCTGAGGTGGCTATCACTCGGCGTCTGTTCCGCAACGGAGACAGTGAATACCTGCTGAATCGCAACAAGGTGCGCTTAAAGGATATCAAGGAGCTGCTGATTGATACCGGATTGGCGTCTGGAGCCTACGCAGTGGTGGGACAAGGGGAGATTGACGCTATTCTCAGTATCCGGGCTGAGGATCGCCGCGAGCTGCTTGAACAGGTGGCCGGAGTAGGCAAGTACCGGCTGCGCCGCTCGGAAACAGAGCGGAGGTTAGACCAAACCCAGGCTAATATCACCCGGGTGGAGGATATACTCTATGAGCTAAGTTCGCAGCGCCAAGAGCTGGAAGAACAGGCCGAGGTGGCACGGGAATACCAAGGGCTTTCTGCCCGGCTACGGGAGTTGGAGCTGCACCTGCTGGCTGACGACTACCAACGCCATACCAGCAAACGTCAACAGGCAACTACCGAGCTAACAATGGCCAAAGTTGATGTACAGGGTATCCGCAACCAGATCTCAGAAATTGAGACCGAACATGAGCAAACTAACTTCCAGATGACGAAGTTGAGCGACGAACTGGACAGCTGTCGTGAGCAGGTTAGAGTGGTGGAGCGAGAAGTCAGCCGCCGACAGAGCACAGAGGCAGTTGCTGAAGAAAGACTCAAGACTATTCGCCAGCGGCGCAACCAATTACAAACTGAGCTTGACCAGGCCCAGCAGCATCGTCAACAGTTGGAGGAGCACCAACATACTCTGGAGACGGAGCAGCGTAAGTATCAGCAACTTGTGGAACGACAGCAGGTACAGGTAAAAGAACTGGAGACTGCTTACCAACAGCAAGAGGAGCAGTACCAACAGGTTACGCACCAGCTCGAAGACATACGTCAGCAGCGCACTGAGTTGGCCGGACAGATCGCCACCCTGGAGAACGAAACCACTACACTGGCCGGGTTAGAAGAAGAACTCCAACAGCGCATAGAGCGATTAACCAGGCAAAGAGAACAGGTAGAGCAGCGTCGCCAGCAGTCCCAACAGACCCTTAGCGAAGACCGAACGCGTATTGAAGCCCTGCGCGCTCAGGCCGAAGAGACCCAACAGCAGCTTCGCCAAGAGCGCGAGGAGCATCACCAGCAGATCCGTCTGCTCCGCGAGCATCGCCAGAAACGGGACATATTGGCCGAAGCAGTGGCTGCACTGGAGTCGCGTCAGCATGTGCTCCAGGAACTTCAGGAGGCTCATGAGGGTTATGATGAGGGCCCGCGGGCCCTGTTACAAGCAAGTAAGAGGGGCTGGCATTCGCGGTCTGGTAGTAGATTTCCTCCGGGTACCCCGTCGCTTGGAAGCAGCCGTGGAAGCGGCCCTGAATGATCGGTTGCAGTGGGTTCTGGTAGAGACCGAGCAGCACGTACGCCAGTGTCTGGAGTATCTGGAAGAGCACCAGGCGGGACGAGCTACATTGCTGGCTACCAGCCCGCCCCCCACCCGGTTGGCGGGACGCACCCCGGTGGCAGTAGGGCGCAGTTCTGGAGTACTGGGCACTGCTGCCTCCCTGCTCAGGTACCCGCGGCAGTTAGCCCATGTCTTTGAGTTATTACTGGCAGATATAGTGATTGTGGAAGACCTTGACACCGCCTATCAGATTCGCCCCCGCCTGACCGGCGCTACCCGTCTGGTGACCTTGCGGGGAGAAGTCATCGGCCCGGCCGGCCAAGTGACCGGAGGTAGTGTGAACCGGGTAGCTACCATGACCTTCAACCGCCACCATGAATTGGAGCAAATAGACCGGCAGCTCGGCGAACTTCGCACCTACCTGGCACAGATGTGGCATAAAGAGGAAGAGTTGGAGGCCCACCAGCAGCAGGAGACTGAGTGGGTACAGGAGCGCAGCGAGGAATTGACAGCAGTGGAGAAACAAATCAGCCAGGTGGAGGGGGAGATAACTCATGTAGCTGACCGTTTGCGGGCAGCGGCGGCGGCTCGCGATGATATTGAAGAGGAGATCCAGCAGGTGAAAGAGCGTCTCCAGGCTGTCAGCAGCCGGGCCGCTGAGGCCGAGCGGATGCAGCGGGGGCTGGGCCACGAAGTAGAAGAGCTGGATGGCAAATTGAATAAGCTACAATCACAGCAGCCTATGCGACAGCAATTGGAAACTCGTCAGGAGGAGCTGACCGCCGCTAAGGTACAGTTAGCGGAACTACAGGAAAAAGATCGCTCGGCTACCGCGATGCTTAACCAAACCCAGCAAGAGCTGGCCCGAGTGGAGCAGCAAATTGAGCATGCCCAGGGCCAGTTGGTTCAGCTTCAGGAAGAGCAGTCGGAATTGACCGAGACCCTCCAGTCGCAAGACGGGCAAACTGAAGACCTGGAGCAGCAAGCAGCCGACTTGCGGGAGCAGATGGCCCAAACCCGCCACCAACTCGCGAAGCTGCGGGAGGCGACCAGTGACCTGGAAGTGGCGCGCCGTCACCTGGAGCAGCTCCGAGAGGAGAAAACAGAAGAGGCACATCGCCTGGAACTGGCCATGGCCCGCGAGGACTCGCAACTTGAACAGACCATCGAGCAGCTCCAGGACATATACGAACTGACTCCGGACCAAGCCTGCCAACAGCAACCATCAGACTTCAGCCGCCAGGCCACTTCCCGCCAGGCTAACCAGCTTCGTGAACAGATTAGAGCGTTGGGCTACGTGAATATCGGAGCGATCCAGCAGTGTGAGCGCCTCAAGCAACGGGAAGATTTTCTCAGCGCCCAGCTTGATGACCTGCACCAAGCCCGGGAGGATCTGCGGCAGATCATTGCCGAGATTGAGGAGGTAGCCGAGAAGCTGTTTCGGGAGAGCTTTGAGCAGGTAGCTGCGGCCTTCCAAGAACTGTTTCAGCGTCTGTTTGGCGGTGGGGCTACGCGCCTGGAGCTTACTGATCCGGAAAATCCCTTAGACGGGGGAGTAGAGGTGATTGTGCAGTTGGCTGGTCGGCGCCAGCAGAACTTGCTGCTGCTATCCGGAGGCGAGAAAGCCCTTACTGCGCTGGCCCTGCTGCTGGCGATGATCAAGGTCAGACCCAGCCCGTTCTGCGTACTGGATGAAATTGATGCTACCCTGGATGCCCCTAATACCGAAAAGTTCACTGCGCTGCTACGTGACTTTGCCCAGTACAGCCAGTTTATCGTTATTACCCACAATCCCACTACTATGGAAGCGGCCGATGTATTGTACGGGGTGACGATGCAGGAGCCTGGCGTCTCTCAGGTGATATCAGTGGAGTTGTCCGAGGCGCAACGGGAAGCTGAACAGCGGGCGGCCCGCGCCCAGGCAGCCGGTCAGGAGGTCGTCGCGCCGACACCGGCTGACTAACCAGAGACTGTTGCAAAACCTGTAGGAGGGGCATCCCTACCCCGATATGTGTCTGTCTTTAGTCGGCCAACTTTGCACATTTTACTCTTACAAGCAGCCTATAATTGCCTTTTGCAACAGTCTCAATTAGCTTCGGGCTGTTGTCGTGTTATCTCCCGTAATTAGCGGATACTATCTGTGTTACCAGCTACTTTGACTATTGAAAGGACGAGGTAATTGTGGCGGCGGGTCTGTTTCACAATCTGGGCGCGGTACTCCACGCCCGCGCCGTAATAGATGACGGGCTACTGGAAGAGCTGGAGACCGCTCTCATCCAGGCCGATGTCACTGCTACGCTGGCTGCCCAGATGACCGAAGAAATTCGCGAGCAGGCCGAAACTGAGCATATCACGCAGCCGGAGAAGTTGACCGGACTACTACAGGACCAAGTCGCGGCCCTATTGAGCCCGTATGAAGCACCCCTGAATGCTGGTGACACGTCCCCCACTACCTTCCTGGTACTGGGTGTCAACGGAGTAGGCAAGACTACATCAATAGCCAAGATCGCCCACTGGTATCAGGCAGCAGGCAACCAGGTGATGCTGGTCGCTGCCGATACTTTCCGGGCCGCCGCCGCCGAGCAGTTAGAGGTATGGGCCCAGCGCATCGGCTGCGACATTATCCGTCAGCAGTCAGGCGCTGACCCCGCCGCGGTGATCTACGATGCTCTGCAGGCAGCCAGGGCCCGGGGGCACAACCTGGTAATTGCTGACACCGCCGGCCGCTTGCATACCAAGCGTAACTTGATGGAAGAACTGACCAAGATGGGGCGAGTAATTGAGCGCGAGCTGGGACGGCCGGCTGATGAACGGCTGTTAGTCATTGACGCTAACACCGGCCAAAATGCCATCCGCCAAGCCCGCCAGTTTCACGATGCCCTAAAACTGACCGGCCTGATGATAGCTAAACTTGATGGCACCGCGAAAGGTGGAGTAGTATTGAGTATCACCGATGAGCTCCAGCTACCTATCAAGCTCATCGGCGTGGGTGAACAACTCAGCGATCTACGGCTGTTTTCGGCACGCGAGTTTGCTAATCAGATGTTTGAGTAGCAGCGGCCACCTCTACCGGGAGGCACAAAAGAATGTTGATTAACCACTGTCATGTAGCAAGCGAAGGCTTTGGGATGGAAGTCGCTGACAATCCAGCCATGGGGACATTAGGTGAACTGCAACGCATTATGCAGGCTCTGGACATTGATCGGGCGGTTGCCTTTGCACCTTATGAGGCTCAGCAGGGGGTGGAGGCCAATCAGTGGCTGGCTCAGGAGCTGGAAAACTATCCCCAGATTATAGGCTTCGCCACTGTCAATCCAGCCGACAGGGACGCCCCGGCGCAAATTGAAGCGGCAATACAGCAAGGCCTGGTAGGTCTAAAAATGCACCCGCCGGTTTTCCAGGTAGCTCTGGACGACCCGACTATTGAGCCATATTGGGAGGCAGCCGAGGCGGCCAGGTTGCCCATATCTATTCATACCGGCGTCCATGGATGGTATCTGCGCCGTTATATGCCGATTCTGCTTGATGATGTTGCTTACCGTCATCCTCGTCTACCTCTGATCATTGAGCACCTGGGGGGAGGGGCGATGTTTGACCAGGCCCTGGCCGTACTCCAAGACAAGAAAAACTGCTATGCCGGCCTCACCCAGACCTCAGGACGTTACCTCGCCTATGCCCTCGGGCCTGAACACCTGCAACTACTGCTGGATACGGTGGGACCCGAGCGGATCATCTACGGTGCCGATTACCCCTGGAGCAAGAATAACCTGGAGGGTATCCGCGATGACATCGCCTGGATACAAAGTTGGGGGCTAAGTAGTGAGGACGAGGCCAACATTCTGGGTGGCAACCTGGAGCAACTGCTGGTCCGATGAGGCCCAGCCTCTTAATCGCCCATTCGGGCCAGGACCTCTCGCGCCTTCGCCAGTGGCTCTTCGCCGATAGGGCGCAGATGATAGCCGCAGGTGGTTAGCAATTCATAGCATTGCCGGCGCACCTGCTCACCATGCAGCGATAAGAATATGACGGGGTGGGTGCGAGTGATGAGAGATTTTCCTCCCTGCAATACTAAGTATTCTGCCCCTTCAACATCAATCTTCATGCAGTCAGGGGCCGGAATAGTCCCTGTCCCTGCCTGGATGAGTTCATCCAGAGTAACGGTGCGCACCGCGAGCTGTCCATTTTCCGAGATGTGCCCGCTGCCCGTTCCCATCCTCTGAAACTTGCCTGTCCCTGACGCCTCCGCCACACAGGCCGCTATCACCATAACATTGTCACAGTTATTCATCTCCACATGGTCTCGTAGATAGTACAGATTGGCCGGCACCGGCTCAAAGGCAACCACTTGGCCGGTATTACCAACCAGAACCGAAGCCAGGACGGTGTAGTGGCCGACATGGGCCCCAATGTCATATACAACGTCGCCAGCTTTGACTGTCTGCTGGAAAAGGCGAGTCTGGGCGGGTTCGTAGGTGCCCAGTAAGAAGCGCGAGCGGGTGGTTATATGCCAGCGCTTTCCCTGCAGCGGCCCACCGCGAATGCGCATCGTGACGCCGCGAAAAAGCCACTTGAGTGGTTTTCTCACTGATCGGAATCTGTGTTTGAGGAAGCCGAACTTACCCATTATTCGCAACACTCTACGCGCTTGCTGCTGGCCTGAGCACAGTTGATTTTGGAGATTAGGCTGGCGGCGCCGCGGTAATGGCAATCCCTTCTATCTGCACTGTGTCCCAATCTGGAGCGCCCATTATCTGGATTTGGTGCCATCCATCCTTGCCCACGGCAACGCTTATCTCGTTCACCGCTTCTACCCGTTGCTGGTCGATTTGTACCACCAAATGTAGCTGAGCATCATTCGGCTGGCAAACAGCAGCCACTTGCCAGACACCAGCCGGCAGGAAAACCGGCAGTACTGCCACATCCTGGGGCCCTACCATGACCTCCCGCCGAGCGAGCGCACCTTCGCTGGGCATCTGGCTCAGGTGACTGTTAGGTAGGTGCACCGCCCCGGCGCGGACAAATAACTGGTCGCTGGCCAACCTCTGTCGGACAATTGTCTGGTAACTCTCGCAGAAGTCGGCAATTGAAGTACCAGAACTCGCGTCCATCAC
>JALGTV010000016.1 GCA_029821215.1 Candidatus Zipacnadia bacterium
GCTGCCCGTCAGCCGGTTCGGCCAGCGGGCTGCCGGTCGCAGCCAAAACAGTGACTACAATGGTGGTAAGCCACCAAGCCAGAGGTAGACGAGACGAAAAGGCCACAGTACCTGTGATGCTTTGATGCGGTAGTTTCATAATCACAGCGATGAAGTCACCCAGTTCAGGTTTTATCCTGGGCCGACCGATATCGGAGGTATTCCAGGGCTACTACCGGGCCGGGCACATTACAATAGGTGGCAATTCGGTCCAGTATTCGGTCAAGCTGCCGGCTGTGAAGGTCCTGGGCCTCAGGGTCCTGCTGGCGGGCCTTTTGTTCGGTTTCCCATATCAGCGGCAGTGCCTGGGTGAGCAGTTGAGCCAGATCAATACTGCGCGCCCGCGCCCGGGCGCCAGTGAATATTTGGTTAATCTGCTGGCCACCTTCGCGCCATATATTGATGGCGGTCTGCCCGGCGGCGCGAGTACGCGCGGCACTGACAGTGGTCTCGGCTACCGCTTGCTCTCTTTGCTGCAGCCGCTGCCAAGCCTCCTGAGTGGTGCCACTGATAACCCGCAGGTCCAGGCGGCGACCGGCCAGCGACTCCAATATCTGTTGAAGACGAGTCTTATTGGCCGCCGTCTCCAGATAGCTGGCATGCTGCATCTGCCCGGACGGCAGCCCCAGTATCAGAGTATCAGCGTCAATAGTGATAGGCTGGACAGCAGCGGCGGCATCCCACAGGGCGCGATTTATCTCCCCTGCCCGCAACATATCTTGAGCCTGCTGCCACAACTGCTGAACGTCAAGCTCTTCAGTCATATACGTTACCTCCGATGCGCGGACTCCCATCAACACTGTTGCAAAAACTGGTAGGAGGGGCATCCCTGCCCCGATTGGTGTTGCCAAAGTCCTCCTGCCGCCTTCGCTACTAAAGTAGCTTCGGCGGACGAGTCCCGCCTCCCGCGTAGCGCAGGCCTTCGCCCGTCCACCTACGCGATAAAGAACATTCAGAGGGTATCCTCTGTGTCCTGAGCTTGCCGAAGGGTGCCCCGATATGCGTCTATGTTTGACCGATCAATATTGCATATTTTACTCTTGCATCCAGCCCATGATTACCTCTTGCAACAGTCTCACCAAATGAGCGCTGCAGTTGACAGTATACCTCACAGCTATTAGTATCTGAAGGTAGTGGGATTATAGCACAGGATTACCACTGTGTAAATAATATCGGCTGGGCACCCGGTAGCACACCAAGGCGAGGAGGGCGATGATTTATGCCAACCCAGACTCCTACCAAGATTGTCTGTACACTGGGCCCCGCATCAACTGACCAAGATACGATGGCGGAGCTGATAGCGGCTGGTATGGATGTCGCTCGCATCAACTTCTCTCACGGCGATCATGCTGAGCATCTCACCAGGCTCCAGACTCTGCGGGGATTGACCGAAGGTAACGGCAGCCATATCGGAGTCATTGGCGACCTGCAGGGGCCCAAGATTCGCACTGGCACCTTGCAGGACAATTCGCCGGTGACCCTGGTGCCCGGGCAGCAACTGATAATAACTACCCAGCCAACAGCCGGCAATCGCCATAAAGTATCTACTACTTACCAGCAATTGCCCCAGGATGTCCAGGTGGGCAAACGTATATTGTTGGATGACGGTCTGCTGGAGCTGCAGGTGGTGGACACCAGTGCCACTGAGGTGGTGTGCGAGGTGATTGTCGGCGGCACATTAGGCGAGCATAAGGGCATAAACCTGCCGGGGGTGCGGGTCAGTGCCCCCTCACTAACGGAAAAAGACCGGACCGACTTGGAATTCATCCTCAACCATGATTTTGATTATGTGGCCCTCAGCTTTGTTAGATCAGCCGACGATGTGCGCCAGCTCAAGCAGTTGATCGCCGCTGGCGATGGGGACCTACCGGTTATTGCCAAGTTGGAGCAGCCGGAGGCCATGGACGAGCTGGACGAGATAGTGGCGGAGGCAGCCGCAGTTATGGTGGCCCGTGGCGATCTGGGTGTGGAGCTGCCGCCGGAGGACGTACCAATTCTGCAAAAGCGCATCATTGCCACCTGCTCTCGGCTGCGCAAGCCGGTGATAATTGCCACCCAAATGCTGGATTCAATGCGCGAACACCCCCGTCCCACTCGGGCTGAGGCCTCTGATGTCGCCAATGCCATTTTTGACGGCACCGATGCGGTGATGCTATCCGGAGAGACGGCAGTCGGTCGCTACCCGGTAGAATCAGTGCAAATGATGCGCCGGATTGCAGCGGCGGCTGAGCGGGAACAGATGAGGGGTAAACATCTGCGCACTGAAGCCGGGACGGGGGCCGAATTCTTAGACTTTGCCGATGCTCTTAGCCGCGCGGCGGCGCGGACCGCCGAGGTAGTACAGGCCAAGGCTATAGTCGCCTTCACCCAGTCAGGCTCAACTGCCCGTCTGGCCTCCAAGTGTCGGCCCCACGTACCCATTATTGCCGCCACGCCGCTGCCGGGCACTGCCCGCCGATGTAGTCTGTACTGGGGTGTGCAGCCTATGATTATCCCACCGGCCGATGATACTGACGAGATGATTGAAAAGGTGGCTCAGCAGGCCCGGGCCAGCGGTCTGGTCAAGTCGGGGGATGCTATCGTCATTACCGCTGGCACTCCCATTGGGAAACCGGGCACCACTAATATGATGAAGTTACAGGTCATCAGCTAAGACGCTTGGCATGATGAGCATTAACTTGCACTCTACGAGGGGCGTCTTCGCCCCGAGTAGCTTAAGGAAAAATCACAGCGGGGTAGTCGGGCCAGGGATGGCCCTCCTACAACAGGATGCGTGATTACCGAGATATGCACTGGCATATGGCCGATGAGGAGATAGCTTACACCGGCAAGGAGCTACGCTCCCTGTGGATCGCCCAGACCTTTAACCTGTATGGTGATGCCATCGTGGGCTTTGTCGGGCAGTGCCAGGTGACAATAGAGGATATGGTTGACCAGGCCGATGTCCAGCGCGGAGTAGGCATCAAAGCAGCGTCAATGTTGCACTTTATTGCCGAGCACTTTGATGATAGTCTGGAGCAAGCCATCCTGCGCCAGCGGTTGCTGGTGTGCCTGACCAGCGAGATTTTGTGCCAACAGCAACCCGACCTCAAGTTAGATCGCCGCGGCGATGACCTGTTTGTGGGAGACCGCAAGCTATCGGTGTCCATCGCTACCGCCTCGCCGGTCTCAACCCTCATCCACCTGGGCCTGAACATTAATCCTACCGGTGCGCCGGTGGCGGCGGTGGGGCTGGAGGAGCTGGACCTACACGCCGCCCAGATAGCACCAGAAGTGATGCAGGCTTACGTTACAGAGATGGAATCCTGCGCTGCGGCTCGCTCTAAGGTCAGGGGAGTGCCTTAAAGTGGCCCCGCTGACCGCGCCTATCCACGAAGTCTTCTGCTCGGTTCAGGGTGAGGGGCCATTGGTGGGGGTACGACAGGTTTTCGTTCGCTTCCAGGGCTGTGACCTGACCTGCCGGTACTGCGACACACCTGCCGCCCGCACTGTCGGCGGCCCCTGCCACATCCGCCAAGGTCTGAGCAATGAGTCGTCCGTGGAAGTAGAGAACCCAGTGGACTGCGAGAAGCTCCTCCCAATCATAGATAACCTGGCTGGTGAGCATCGCCCCGCCTACCATTCCGTAGCCCTGACCGGCGGAGAGCCGCTGCTTTATCCGGACTATGTAGCCGCCCTGTCTGAGCATCTGCATCAGGCGGGTCATAAGGTCTATCTGGAAACAGCGGGGCATCTGCCCCAGGCGTTGGCAGTAGTGATAGAGAATATTGACTGGGTGGCTATGGATTTCAAGCTGCCTTCCACTATGATGGAGCCGGTGGCGCCGGCGGCTTTCAGCGAATTTCTGCAAATTGCTCGGCAGCGCGGCTGCTTGGTAAAGATTGTAGTCACCAGCGACGTGAGCAGTGAGGAGTTACTGGCGGCCTGCCAGGTCATAGCTGAAGTAGACAGCAATGTTCCGGTAATCCTCCAGCCAGTGACACCAGTTGGCGGCTGCCGTCCACCACAACCTATAACGCTATTGGAGTGGCAGCTTTTGTGTAGCAGGCTCTTAGATGACGTGCGCATAATTCCTCAGTGCCACCGATTGTTGAACGTGAGATAAGTTAAAATGGCTGAAGTCGGGCTGACGACAACCATTCCGGTAGAGGTAATATTGGCGGCGGGTGAGACGCCGGTTGACCTGAATAACATCTTCATCACTGACCCCGATCCGCAAGCCCTGGTCAATCAGGCGGAGCTGGACGGCTATCCCCGCAATGCCTGCGGATGGGTTAAAGGGATATATGCGGCGGCCCTGCGCCGGGGCATTAAGAGGATGGTGGCGGTAACCCAGGGCGACTGCACTCAGACTCACGCCCTGATGGAGACCCTGCAGGCCGCCGGAGTGGAGATTATCCCCTTTGCCTACCCGTATGACCGTGATAGGCAACTACTGGGGGCGCAGATTGAGCGGTTTATGGATCACCTGGGCGTGGATGAGGACCAGGTCCACCAGGTCCGAGAGAAGTTGCGGCCAGTGCGGGAGCTAATAGGGCGCATTGATGAGCTAACCTGGAAGGAGGGAAAAGTTACCGGGGCCGAGAATCATTATTATCAAGTGTGTTGCAGTGATTTTAATGGCAATGTAGAAACATTCTTCCAGGAGGCCCAACAATTCTATCAGCAGGCCAGGCAGCGGCCGGCGCGGCACCCGCCGATAAGGTTGGGCTTTATGGGTGTGCCGCCGATAATTACCGACCTGTACAAGTTCATTGAGAGCCGGGGGGCACCAATTGTCTACAACGAGACCCAGCGGCAGTTCACTATGATTGACAGCTTGGATGAGGACCTGGTAACCCAGTACCAACGTTATACGTATCCGTATGATGTATTCGGGCGGATTGCTGATGTCAACCGGCAGGTGAAGTTGCGCCGCCTGGACGGGGTAATTCACTACACCCAGACCTTCTGCTTCCGGCAGATAGAGGACCTGCTGATTAGGCCGCGGGTGAACTGCCCGGTGCTGAGCCTGGAGGGCGACCGGCCCGGGCCACTGGATGCCCGCAATAAGCTGCGCCTGGAAGCATTCGTGGAAATGCTGCACATGCGCGGAAGACAACCAAGTTAGCATGCCACCGTATTAAGTTCATATTGACAAGGAAAGTGAGCAGTATGAAGAAGATGGCAGTGGATAAACCCATTAGCAAAATGGTTATTGGCGAGGAGAAATTGCCGATGAAAGTAGACGGGGAGAGCATCCTGTTGGTCAAGCTGGAACCGGCCAGACTGTGTTTCGGCCAGGTGGTCGAAGGAACTTTGGCTGTCCGCAGCACCTATGAACGCGGCCAAGATGGAACGATTGTCTACGAAGAAGGCCGCGATTTCACAGCAGACTACGCCAAAGGCACGATCTCGCGCGTGGAAGGCTCGCGGATTCCGGATTTCAGCACTAACATCCTGTACGGCCAGAAACAGTTCGATCACGCAAAGTTCCCCGGCTATGGCAACCACGCCTTCTTCGTCTATGTGGACTACAATACTGAAGCCGGACGGCCGCTATGCGTTGAGACGGACCAATCGGCTCTGCTGCCGAAGAGTGCGGCCAAACTGAAGGCCGGCGGCCCGTTCAAGATCGTTGCGTGTGGCGACAGCATCACGGCGGGCGGTGACGCGTCCGCGCTACATCTTAGGTACCCGCACCGCTATGCCAAACATCTCGCAGAGAGATTCCCCGACGCCGTGATCGAGGTCGAGTATGGAGCCACGGGCGGCGATACCACGGTACAGGGCCTTGCCCGCCTGGAGGATACGGTCCTTACACGAGAACCTGATCTTGTGCTCGTGGCGTTCGGTATGAACGACCACTGCGTGGACTCGGTTCCGCTCGACCGGTTCGAAGAGAACCTGATTGCCATTGTCACCAGGATCCGAGAACGCACCGGTGCGGAAGTCATCTTGCTTTCGGCATTTCCACCCAACCCCGACTGGAAATTTGGGACGCACAGAATGCACCTCTATGCCGAAGCCACCTTGCGGGCAGCCGAGAAAATCCAATGCGCCTACGCGGATGTCTACTCGGTGTGGAACACCGTTCTCGAACGGAAAGACCTGCCCAGCCTGCTCGGAAATAACATCAATCATCCGAACGATTTTGGTCATTGGCTGTACTTCCTGGCCCTGAAGAATGTTGGATTCTGAACCCTTTCGGCCAGATAGGAGGTCCCGGTTGCTCGAGGAGGTAGTATTATAAAGACAGGCGGTCTTGTGGGTTTGGTGATGCTCATTGTGGCAGTCAGCCTCGTAAATGCGTAAGGAAAGGATAATCCGATTTATGGGCGTATGGAGAATAAGATTGTGTATTTGTATTACAGAGACATAGTGGAGGTCTATAAGAAATTGACGGGCCGCGATTTTGAGACCAAAGACCTATATGAGGCTGTCCTAAGCAAGGTTAAGAGACCCTCGCTCCAGAGGCGGGATATCCCCCTTGATTACAGGGGGGCGTGAGCAATCCGAAACTGATAGATGAGACTTGAAAGGAAGGTGAGCAGTATGAAGAAGATGGCAGTATTGACGCTGACGGTACTGGTGGTGACGCTGGCGGCTGGTGCGGTCTACGGGCAGGCCGAGGAGGCGGGGCCGCTGGAGGGGACGGTGTATTTGCGCAGCGGCCAGGCGCTGCATGGGGTAATTCGGGTCGCGGAACTGGGAGTAGTGCCCGGGGCAGGCATTGGTACATTGCTGCCCAATCGCGGCTCGTTTATGGTTGATGTGGAGGGGACCGAGCAGACGGTCACGGCTGATGAACTGGCTTCTATGGAGGCGACCTGGAGTAATGAGGGCACCGAAGAGGAGCCCCAGTGGAAGATCCAGCAGCTCACTCTCACTACCCAGGCCGGCGAGGTGATAGTCGGTCAGCCGACCTGGCTGCTGCACGCCAGTGAGGTTAGCATTGAGGGGGGGCCCTCTATTCATGCCTTTCCTCTGGCGGGTACTGACTTCTCCGCGGACAACCTCATTGCCAAAATAGTTATCGGCGAGGAGGAATTGCCGCCGGTACTTTTTGTACCCGAGGAGGTACCCGAGGAGCCGCCTGCCGCCGAAGCTGAAGCTCCAGCCCCTGAGGAGGAGGCACTGGCTGAAGAAGTTGAGGCTGAACCAGAAGCCCCGGTGGCTGAGGAAGCACCACCCTCTCCGCCGGCTGAAGAAGTCCATATCACCATACCGCCAATAGCGGTCGCGCCCACCAGCGAAAGCATCGGGGAGGGCAGTTTCAGCTTCACCATTATCTGCCCCGACTGTGGCCGGAAGATAAAGATTACTATCAAGGCTGAGGTAGTACCGACGCAATAGGTCACGGGTCGGGCCGGCAGTTAATGACCGACTATTCCGATGTACTCCAGCGGCGAGGCAAGTTTCCTTGTCTCTTGGCGTGTTGTCCTGTGACGAGGGCAGGAGAAAATTGCGAGAAAACCAGCGTGGATAAACCTGAACCTAATCTTTATTTCAAGCTCATGGCTTTCTGCTATAAATTTCGCGACTTGTTCCTGCCCCGCATGAAGATCTTGGACGAGGTGGGGATAGAACCGGGATTTCACGTGCTGGATTATGGCTGTGGGCCGGGCAGTTACATTGTCCCTCTTGCCGAATTGGTGGGCAAATCAGGGAAAATCTATGCTTTGGATATCCATCCGCTGGCCATTCAGATGGTGCAGGGCATTGCCTCAACAAAGCAACTGACCAATGTGGAAACTATCTGTTCCGATTGCGAAACCAAGCTGGCAAATGAGAGTCTGGATGTAGTCTTATTGTACGATACCTTTCACGACCTCGGCGACCCAGATAGTGTAATAGAAGAGCTACATCGCGTATTAAAACCAAGTGGTATCCTCTCCTTCACTGACCATCATATGACGGAAAATCAAATAGTAGATAGGCTGACAAATAGAGGATTGTTTAGCCTATTGAGAAAGGGCACGAGAACGTATACTTTCTGCAGAGAATAATAGTAATAGTGGGGGCTATACCTAACATAATCAGATGGGGAGCAGGACGGATTCAGTATGACACCTGAAGAGCAACTTGACCTGTTGAGCCGAGGTGCTACCGATGTGGTGGTGCCCGATGAGCTTTTGGCTAAGCTGAAGGAGGGCCGGCCACTGCGTATCAAGTATGGCGCTGACCCCAGTGCCCCGGATTTGCACCTGGGCCACAGCGTGCCGCTGGGTAAGCTGCGGCGGTTCCAGGAGCTGGGCCATCAGGTCATATTCATTATCGGCGACTATACCGGCCGTATCGGTGACCCGTCGGGCCGCACCAAAACCCGGCCGATACTCAGCGAAGAAGAAATCAAGCGCAATGCCGCTACCTACGTGGAGCAGGTGGGCAAGATTCTGGACGTGGAGCAGGCACAGATTGTCTACAACAGCCAATGGTTCGGACAGATGAATGCCTCTGAGCTGCTGAGCCTGGCTTCCCACTACACGGTGGCGCGGATGCTGGAACGTGATGACTTTGCTCTGCGCATACGCGAGGGCATTCCCATCTCCATCCTGGAGATGCTCTATCCGCTCATCCAGGCCTATGACTCGGTAGCCGTGGAGGCGGATGTAGAGATTGGGGGCACCGACCAACTTTTCAACCTGCTGGTGGGCCGCGATATTATGCGCGCCTACGGCCTAACCCCACAGGTGGTGATGACCTGGCCGCTGCTGGTGGGCACTGACGGCCACCAGAAGATGAGCAAATCCCTGGGCAACTATATTGGCATTACCGAGCCACCCGGGGCGATGTTTGGTAAGCTGATGTCCATTCCTGATGAGCTTATGCCTCAGTATTACGAGCTGCTGCTGGAGAAGACACCCAATGAAGTCGGGCAGCTTCAGGAGGTGATACAATCAGGAGAATTGCATCCCCGCGATGCCAAGGCTGACTTGGCTGAGGCAGTCGCCACTATGTACCATGATGCCGACGCCGCTGAAGAGGCGCGAGCTGAGTTTGACCGCGTTTTCGCCGAGCGCAAACTGCCGTCGGAAATGCCCGATTTGCGCCTGGCCACAGAGGATTTAGCCGATGGGAAGATGTGGGTCGTTGAGTTGGTGGTCACTACAGGCTTGGCGGATAGTAACGGAGAGGCGCGGCGGCTGATTCGGCAGGGCGCAGTATCTATCAACGACGAAGCAGTAACTGACGAAATGGCGCAGGTGCAAGTGGCAACTGGCGACATTGTGCGGGTAGGCAAGCGCCGCTTTGCCCGCATTATCATTAGTGATGAAGAATAGGTAACCGCCAGCAACTACGCCGGAGCTACCAATTGACGGGGCCATCCTTTTGCAACAGTCTGGATGACCAGGAGGACTTGACAGGAGTACAGATAATTGGTAGGATAAGTAGCGGGGCGATACTGCACTCGCTGTAAGTAAATTGGGGGGCAGCGGGGAGGAGCGACGCTAATGTTCAGTGGCCGTCGTTGCACTATTCTTTCGTTAGTTGGGTTGTTCTACCTTATTGCGCTATTTTGTTCCTCGTCTGTGTTCGGCGATGTTGCCAGTGTTTCCGGTAGTGGGGTAGTATGGACGGAGAGGGCCACAGTGAGGCAGGTCAGCGTGGCCAGGCCCCAGTATTCCGCTTCCAGCCTGCTGGTAAGAGTAAGCCCCGAGCAATCCACGCAGCAGTTAGCGGAAATGCTGCAGCAGCAGACAGGAGTTAGAGTTCGCACCTACGAGCGATTCCCCCAGCATCTGAGCGTAACAGCCCCTCCGCAGGTGCCGCTGGAAGCCGTTCAGCAGTACCTTGAGCAGATGCCCCAGGTGCAAAGCGCTCGTCCCCACCTCTTAGTGCATCAGTTGCAGACACCACCGAATGATCCCTTCTTCGTTGATTATGTTACTGACCCGACCGAGGCACCCAACCAGTACTACTTGTTTGATATGAATGTTCCCGCCGCCTGGGAGCTTCAGAAAGGCTCGCCAGACGTCACGATTGCCATTATTGACAGCGCGGTTAGCATGTATCACGAAGATTTGCATGACAATATTGTCTCCGGCTGGGATTTTGTGGGTGATAATGTGGGCTGGCCCGGTGAAGATATCACTCACTATGATGATAATCCCACCGCCTGGGATCCGGCGTGGGGACAGCCGGAGGAGCCCTATCCCAGCATAGACGACGATGATGCTACTCGGGCCGCCTGGTGGGCGGCCCACTACGATGGGGCGGTGGGAGATACAGTGAACAATGATGAGGACAAATGGGGCCAAATAGATGCGGGTACCACCCATGGCACCATGGTGGCAGGTCTGGCCGGTGCCCGTGTCAACAATAGCACAGGATACGCGGGTATATCCTGGAACTGCTCACTGATGCCGGTGCGGATGATGAGTGCCGAGGGCATCGGATATGGCATTGATGCGGCAGATGCTATAATGTGGGCGGCTGATGCGGACGCGGATGTCCTCAACTTGAGCTGGGGAGCCGGCCCGGTGTACGCCATCGAGGCAACCGACCCCGCAAGCTTTGAACCCGGGGGCGAGGCTTACCTAATCGAAGAGGCCATTAACTACGCCATCAATAAAGGCTGCATTATCGTCGCCGCCGCCGGGAACAGCGATGGGGGATTCCCGTACACCGACTATGCTAACCATGATGGTCACAGTGGGGGGCTGGACTTCCCTGGCAATCTCACCCAAACTATATCCGTTGGGTCCGTAGACTGGGTGGGAGACAAGAGCTGGTTCTCCAGCTACGCCGATCCGCTGTTGGGTGAAGTGTTAGATGTGGTTGCCCCCGGAGAGCTGGGTTGGACCACCAGCTTTGTTGACGCTGGCATGTGGTGGCAGCAACCTGTCTGGAATGAGATATTCCCGGACGAGCCCATTCCCCCCGAAGAGTGGGTACCGCTGGGTGAGGACCTCTACACGGCCGACCAAGGCACTTCGTTCTCCGCTCCTTTGGTCTCCGGGTTCGCTGGTCTGCTGCGCGCCCGTTATCCGGGCATGACCTACCAGCAGTTCCGTGAGTTCATCCAGCGGACTGCGGTTGACCTGAATTTCGCCACCTATCCCGGCGATGACCCTTACCTGGGCTATGGATGTTTAGACGCCTATGAGGCCATTTTGTATGCCGATGCGCATATTCCCGAGCCCAGTACCACTGCTCTGTTTTTGCTGGGGTTAGCTGGTCTGGCCGGCTATCGCCGCCGGCGCCGCAACAGTTAATAGCCTGGGACAGGGGTTCAGGGATGCAGGAGTTCAGGGAACGGCATATAGGGGCAAAAAAGAGACTGGGGGAGGGCCACCCTCTCTGCCCTGAGCCTGTCGAAGGGTGCCCCGATAGCCGTCGGGGCAGGACTTCGCCGGTAGCAGCACGAATTATGACCCCATGCCAGTGCGCTTCAGGACAACCCGTCCGGATAATGATGATCGTCAGATATTGTCTGACGTCCCCGCTCCTGCTCTGCCTGACTACCGTCGCTGTGGACTAGCCCAGGCGCTTGTATCAGTTCTGGGTTACTGCGACCAGACAGTGGACTACAGCTTGGTGATGGGCCTGACTGGGCTGGCCTTCGCCATCAGGCAAACAGACTCACTAACAGAATCGGCGCCGCTCGTAGTACCCCCGGAGTATGTTGTCGCTGGTTTGCAAGCACTGGGACATGATAGTCAGGTCTTGGCTAATCCGGCATTATCCACCAACCAGCTAATGGAAGCCGTCAAGCGGGAAATTGACGCGGGACGGCCGGCAGTAGCCTATGGTTGGGGACCGGGATCGCCGACGTGGTCAGTGATAGCCGGTTACGAGAGCTCGCAGGAGCTGCTGTACGGCTATCCCCTCAGGGGCGAGCTCCAGCCGGCACTGGAGGCGCTGGCCCAGGCTGATTTGCTCGTATGTTTAGGGGAAGGCCAGCAGCCCTCCTCGCCTCCGGTAGCAGTGCAGGAGGCGGTAGGACGGGCTGCCGAGCTGTGGACTGATCCGCCGCCGGATACCGGACCGGCGGCTTACCGCAATCTACTGGCCCTGCTGGAAGACGGGGCTGGCTTCGGTGGCGACTTTCCCGAAGTTGGTATCGCCGCCCACGAAACACTCATTGCCAACCTGATTGACAGCCGCGGAGCTGCCATTGACTTTCTGCAGAGCAATGCTGACCTGCTCCCCGCCATCCCCGCCGCCTGGCTGCAACAGGCGGCTGATTTGTACCGGCAATTGGTGGAACTGCTGGAGACGCGCAGTCCCCCGGTATTTGATCCCCTGACCGCTGACGCTCTGTCTGATGCCCAGTGGCGCCGCGGCTGGTCGCAGCGGCTGGAGCAGGTCGCTGAATTGGATATCAACGCGGCGGCTACCCTGCGCCGGGCACTGTCAGCCGAGTTCCCGCCGGATGGAGAGTAAGAACGTTCCACCAGCATACGGAGGCGGTATCACAGTCACCTTACCGTACTATTCCAGCAGGAACATGACCGCTGCAGGAAGAAATGTACCGGTAGCAAATCACTAATCCCCACCAGGGAGGCAATCGCAATGGCATCACTTGGTGTCGGCATAGTGGGAGTAGGATGGGCGGCTACAGGGCATTTAGCGGCGTTTCGAGCTAATCCGGAAGTGGAGGTGGTGGCGCTGTGTAGCAGCAAGAAGCTGAGCCAGGAGCAGATTCGCGAGCTGTGCGGCAATGATGCTGCCCTGTATCACGATTACGATGAGTTTCTGAACGACCCGGCTCTGGATATCGTGGATATTTGTACTCCGCACCCTCTGCACCCATCCCAGGCTATCCAGGCTGCTAAGGCTGGCAAGCACCTGATGATTGAAAAGCCGCTGGCTCTTGACTATGAGAGCCTGCTGCGGATGAGAGAAGCTATCAATAAAGCAGGTGTAAAATCTACTGTCTACTTTGAGCTGCGTTTTATCCCCCATTTTGACTTGGTCAAGTCCACGGTAGCCCAGGGGCTGCTGGGTGACGTGCATTATCTGGAGGTGGATTACTACCACGGCATCGGCCCCTGGTATGAGCAGTTTGAGTGGAATATGAAGAAAGATATGGGGGGCAGCGCCCTGATTACTGCCGGCTGTCATGCCCTGGATGCCCTTTTGTATTTCGCCGACCGTGAAGTGCAAGAAGTGTACGGCTACTCCACCAAGTCAACCGCCCAATGGGCTGCGCCCTACGAGTATGACACCACGTCGGTAGCTATCCTGCGTTTCGCCGATGGTACCTGCGGCAAGTGCGTCTCGGGCATTGACTGCCGCCAGCCCTACCTGTTCAACGTCCACCTGATTGGCAGCGAGGGCACCCTGTGGAATACCAAGCTGTGGTCCACGCGGCTGGCAGGGCTGCGGCCTGACGAGTGGGTGGAGCTGCCCACCACTTGCGCGGAGTCTGGTGATGTGCTGGACCACCCCTACCCACCCCAGGTGGATCACTTCGTTGACTGCCTGATAGAGGATCGGGACTCGTCTATAAACTTTGAGGAAGCCTTCAAGACCCACCGGGTGATGTTCGCCATTGAGAAGTCACTGGCCGAAGGCCGCCCGGTCAAGCTCGCCGAGATGCCGGT